>JAZSGQ010000073.1:0-51443 GCA_045532805.1 Eubacteriales bacterium | reverse complement strand
TGAAAGAAATAATGGAATATTTGGGCGTTAGCCGTGATACTGTTCTCGACTGGATTGAACGTCGCAATATGCCCGCCGCAAAGATCGGCAGACTGTGGAAATTTAAAATCAGCGAAGTTGATGCTTGGATGAAATCCGGCGTTGCGGCTGATAAGTAATTAGAATTTGGAGGCGCAATATGGCACTTGAAAATAAATTGGGGCTTACAAGTTCCGCAGACCTTGCCCGTGAGGAAGAACGCATCAGCAAGAAAAAGGCTCTTGAACTTTTTGAAAACGGTATGCTTGATAAACTGGAAGCAGGAAAATTCTCTGCTCTCAAGGCAATTCACAAGTTTCTCTTTGATGAGATCTACGACTTTGCTGGAAAACTCAGAACCGTAAATATTTCTAAAGGCAACTTCCGTTTCGCTCCCTTGATGTACCTTGAAGCGGCTCTTGCTAATATTGACAAAATGCCCCAGTCCACTTTTGACGAGATCGTGGAGAAGTACGTGGAAATGAATATCGCCCACCCCTTCCGTGAGGGCAACGGCAGAAGCACACGCACCTGGCTGGATTGCATCTTTAAGAAGGAGATCGGCAGGGTTGTCGATTGGAGCAAGGTGGATAAAGAGGACTATCTGCTTGCAATGGAACGCAGTCCCATTAAGGATATCGAGATCAAGCATATCCTGAAAAACGCCCTGACCGACAATATCCATAGCCGCGAGGTCTATATGAAAGGCATCGACCACAGCTACTACTATGAGGGTTATACGACTTTTAAGACGGAGGAATTGTGAAAGATAGAAGGAGTTATTATGGAATGTATTGCTTGTAAAAAAGACATTGCTGATGGATCTGTGTTCTGCAACTTTTGTGGTTCAAAGCAAACAGTAACATCATATAAAATGACTTTAGATGAAATGCTTGAAAAAATTCAAGACTTAATTTCTATAACTGGATATTCATTTAGCGAAACTGGCATTCTTAATTGTAAAAAATGGATACGAGAATTCGGCTTTGATATATTATGCGAAAGCATTGAGGCTGCTTTGTCACAGTATTTAGTTAAAGATGACGATGGGAAATACACAGAAGAATCTGTAGACAAGGTGTTTTCTAAAATTGGTGGGATTGCAAGAAACAAACATAACGCTATTACCAAGCCATATATCTCTGATGTCAGAAGAATAACGAATTATGCTAAAAAGGCATTTTACATCAATTATTACGAATTGAATGACTTAAGTGCCGATCTAAATAATATTTTGTACTACTTCTTCACAACAAACCAATATGACAGGAAAGTGGACGATATACTGGCATTAGTGCGTGGCTCAAAAGATAAATATGAGTTTTTTGAAAAAATTGAAGCACTAAAAACAGACTGCGGAATTGTGGGGTGATTTGAGATGGCAGGAAATAAAAGCTTAGGGGCAGCCAGACTTGCTAAAGAAGATGAGTTTTATACACAACTTACAGATGTGGAAAAAGAAATGCGACATTATAGAAAACATTTCAAGGATAAGACCGTCTTTTGTAATTGTGATGATCCATTTGAAAGCAACTTTTTTAAATACTTCGTTTTAAACTTTAACCGTTTAGGGTTAAAGAAACTAATTGCTACTTGTTATGCCTCATCACCTGTTGCAAACACTCAGCTTTCATTGTTTGATGTTACTGGAATAGAAGAAAGCAAACACAACAAGGCATACAAAGCTATCGTGACGAAAGTATACGATAAAACAGGTGATGGCGGCATTGATATGTTCGATGTTGCCGAGCTCTTTAAAACTGGAGAAAATGAGCTTTCCGAACTTGAAGGTGATGGAGATTTTAGGTCTGAAGAATGTTTATGTCTTCTTAAGGAATCTGACATTATTGTTACAAATCCGCCTTTTTCCTTGTTCCGTGAATATATAGCAGTATTACAAGATAATAATAAAAGTTTCATCGTTATCGGTAACCAAAACGCTATTACCTATAAAGAGATCTTCCCATTATTACGAGATAACAAAATTTGGCTCGGAGACAAGTCCGGCGATATGGCATTTATGGTGCCCGAGTATTATGAAGCACGAGAAACTCGATATTGGGAGGATGAGGCTGGGCAAAAATGGCGGTCTCTTGGCAATATTTGTTGGTTTACTAACCTAGATATTAAAAAGAGACACGAAGAATTAATTCTAGTTAGACGATATGATCCGTATCTTCATCTCAAATATGTCAATTATGATGCAATAAATATTGATAAGGTTTCCGATATTCCTTTTGATTACGCAGGTGTTATGGGAGTTCCGATAACTTTCATGGATAAATATAATCCTGACCAATTCGAAATACTTGGAACTAGTGACAATGGTATAGTACCTGATGAATATAAAACGACACCTGGTCTGACACAGAAGTTTGTTGACGATTATTATAGTTCCGGTGGGAAAGGCTCTTATAAAGAAGGGAACCCCACTGCTGGCGTCTATAAAAATGGTGTTGCCACGATGATCTACAAAAGAATTTTTATTCGCAACAAAAATCCCGAACCACCCAAAGGAGGTAAACAATAATGCATATAGAGGAACGAAAAATAACTATACGAGATATCACAGACAATTATTTCAATGATGCCGAAGAAGGTGTTGTTGGATACGATGAACAACTAGATATTCGCCCGAAATATCAGCGTGAGTTTGTATATAAGGATGAACAGCGCAACGAAGTAATTCGTACTGTTATGAAGGGACTCCCTTTAAATGTTATGTATTGGGTAGACCGTGGTGAGGAATATGAGGACGATCCCGATACTCCCCGATACGAAGTTTTAGATGGTCAGCAGCGCACGATTTCTCTTTGCGAATACATAGATGGTAATTTCTCTGTAGATGATATGCTGTTTGCAAATCTGCCCAAAGATAAACGTGATGCGATTCTGGATTATGAACTATTTATCTATGTTTGCAACGGAACCGAGTCAGAAAAATTGGAATGGTTTAAAATCATAAATATAGCAGGTGAAGAACTTACTGATCAAGAATTGCGGAATGCGGTGTATGCAGGCTCGTGGACTTCCGATGCCAAGAGATACTTTTCCAAAACAGGATGTGCGGCAGATGCGCTCGCCGGCGATTATTTGAAGGGTTCGAGCATTCGTCAGGAGTATCTTGAAACGGCCATACTGTGGGCGGCAAGTGCCGAGGGTAAAACCATCGAAGGTTATATGTCCGAGCATCAGCATGACCCCAGCGCCGTATCACTTTGGAATTATTTCCGTTCGGTTATTGATTGGGTACAAGCCATCTTCCCGAAGAAGCGCAAAGAAATGAAGGGCTTACCTTGGGGCTTGTATTATAACGAACACGGCAAGCGCACAGATCTTGATCCCAAAAAGCTTGAGCTTGAGATTCAGCGACTTATGGGCGACGAAGATGTAACGAAGAAATCCGGCATTTACGAGTATCTGCTGACCGGAGAAGAAAAGAAACTTTCTATTCGCGCCTTTGACCGCCGTGATGCCCTTGCGGCTTATGAAAAGCAAAATCATAAGTGTGCAATCTGTGGCGAAGAATTTGAGTTCGAAGATATGCACGCCGACCACATAAAAGCGTGGTCGAAAGGTGGACATACTACCCCTGAAAATTGCCAAATGCTCTGCCGCGACTGCAACTTAAAGAAAGGTGCACAATAATTTTGTTATTTTGTGAAAGTTCAAAATTATACAGCAATTTCAGAAAAATATCTTTTTCGTAGCCCATAGCCAAAAAAACAGCATCGCCCTTTTAGGGTGATGCCGTTTTTTGATATAGGAGTTTCACTTGATTTTTATCCTATTTCATATTGTCTTTTTGAACTTTCCGTGGTACAATATGGAAAAAGAAATACGATTACAGGAGAAGAAAAATGGAAAACATCAGAATACAAGACGATCTTTACGGATTTGTAAACCAAGAAACCCTGGATAAGCTGGTTATCCCCGATGACAAACCTACGGCAGGCGGCTTTACCGAGCTGGCAGACGGTGTTGAGAAGATAATGATGGGTGAATTTGAAGCTATGTCCGCAAGCGGTGAGTACCCCGACGAACATCTTAAAAGAGCTTGCGAATTGTACGCTATTGCAAAGGACGCAGACAGAAAAGCGGCGCACGGTATTACACCCGCACTCAACAACCTCGCCGTACTTGATGAGGTTAAAACCACCGAGGATTTCAGCCGTCTTTACAAGACTTTGTCCTTAAAGGGAATCCCCACCCCTATGAATATAGGCGTTGATACGGATATGAAGAATACCAAGCGCCGCCTGGTATACCTTCAGGGCGCAAGCGTAATTTTGCCCGATGCATCTTACTATAAGCCCGAGATGGCGGCGCAGAAGGCGCAAATAATCGGCATATGGACAAACGTTGCCAAGGCTGTTATGGCGCAGACCGACCTTACCCCCGAACAGCAAGAACAGTATGTTAACGACGCTTTGGCGTTTGACGAGGTGATCGGTTCTCTTGCCAAGACCAGCGAGGAATGGTCAAGATACGTTGAAATGTATAATCCTATGGATACCGCCAAGGTTTCCGAAATGCTCTCCACCGTTGACTTTGACGTAATTCTGACCGGTCTTTTCGGTCACGTACCCGAAACGGTGGTTGTTACCGAGCCCAGATATTTCGGCGGATTTGCAACCCTGTTCAACGGCGAAAGCCTTGAAAAATACAAGCACTGGGCATACGTAACGGGACTTATGAAAGCCTGCAACTTCCTTTCCGAAGAGCTGCGCGAATTGGGCGGTGCATACAGCCGTGCGCTTATGGGCGTGGCAAAGATGCAGTCTATAGAGAAGTTTGCATACAACCTCGCTTCAAGTATGTATTCCGAGCCCGTGGGAATTTACTACGGTGTAAAATACTTCGGCGAAGAGGCGAAGAAGGATATTACCGAGATAGTTCGTCAGATTATCGATACCTACAAGACCCGTATCAAGACAAACGAAATTCTGGGCGAAGAAACCAGAGAAAAAGCAATACTCAAGCTTTCCACAATGGGTGTTAAGATGGGTTATCCCGACAAGTCACGTGCAGTTTACGAAAAGCTTGTATTCAACCCCGAAGATTCCCTCTTTGATATAATGCTTACTCTGAAGGCTATCCGTGAAGAGGATTCCTTGAGCAAGCTGGATATGCCCACCGAGCCCGAAAACTGGGCAATGCCCGGCCATATGGTAAACGCTTGCTACGATCCTTTTGTAAACGATATCACCTTCCCTGCGGCTATTCTGCAGGCTCCCTTCTACTCCCTTAAGCAGACCAGAAGCGAAAATCTGGGCGGTATCGGCGGTGTTATCGGCCACGAGATCTCCCACGCGTTTGACTCCAACGGTGCAAAGTGCGATGAAAACGGTAATATAAACGACTGGTGGACCGAAGAAGATTTCAAGAGATTTGGAGCAAAGGTTCAGCAGATGATCGAGCAGTTCGACGGTATTGAGCTTCCTCAGGGTAAGGTCAACGGCGCGTTTATCGTAAGTGAGAATATGGCGGATAACGGCGGTATGTCCGTAACGCTTGATATTATGGCAAACACCGAGGGCGCTTCCTACGAAGAATATTTCCGCAACTGGGCAAGAGTATGGTGCCAGAAGGCGCGTCCCGAATACCTGCAGATGCTCCTTTCCGTGGACGTTCACGGTCCTTGCGTGCTCCGTGCGAATATGCCTCCCAGAAACTTTGAGGAATGGTACAAAACCTTTGACGTAAAGGAAGCCGACGGAATGTACCTCGCTCCCGAAAAGCGTATTGTAATTTGGTAAAAATCACCCCACAAAAGGTTTTTTGGCAGGTAGGGGCGTTTCACGAAACGCCCACAACGGACGAAACATATCACGAAAAAACGCTTTTGCGGGGACCCCGAAAAACATCACCCCTAAAAAACATTATCACCCCGAGAAATCAACGGTTTCTCGGGGTGTTTGCTGTTTTTTTAATAAACTTTCCGTGAAGCTCTTTTTTGCTCTGTAAAGTTTTTGCTGACGCAAAAGTGAAGTTGCTGCGCAGTGAAGTTTGAGCTTACACCCAAGTGAAGTTAAGTTTGCCCCACTTCGGGAACCCCCAAAACTCGCTTTGCTCGTTTCGGGGAACCCCTATCTTCGCCGCAGGCGAAACTTCGCTCACGAAGTGAACTTCACTATCGAAGATGACTTCACTTGCCCAAAGGGCAAACTTAGTTTTAGCGTATTCTCCGTTAAGGATAACACGCTAAGCCGTTTCGTCCTTTTTTGCGCCATACACCGCCTGACGGTGCGAGATATCCACCGTGTGGGGAACGTAAAAAAGCGCAAGATGAGATAGGGAACGACACGGGAAATATGCCCCGCGACTGTCTCCCCCTTTTGCCGCCGAATACTGCCAAAACTCGCCCCGTTACGGGATTTTTTGCCTTTCTGGAAGGGAAATTGCCCCGATTTGCCGTGCGCGGACTTGTTTCGCCCCGATCTGCCACCTTGCGTCAGGATCTGACGGCAGGGAAGCGGTTTCGCGCCCGCTCGCTTCGCGTTACTCCATGTCCGCCCCTTGTGAGGTAGCGAAGCGGCGACACGGTAGTGAATGACATCACGGTGTGATGTCAGAGCCGTGGCGTGACCGAGCCGCAGCGAGACCGGGGGACCGCGTCAGCGGTGGTGGGGGAGTAAACAATAGACTACCCTCCCACCACCAGAGGTAGTCCTCCTTCCCGTAACCGAGCGAAGCGAGTGCTGACGCGCTCGGCGCAGCCGAGGAAAACTCGCAAGGAGGGCCTTTTCCTGTCACCTCGCGCCGCGCGCCTATCCTGAACAGATCGCACGAAATGAGATCCGTCTTCGACGGATGAAGGCCACCTGTGGTGGATGAAATCGCTGCGCGATGAAATCCTGCTTCGCAGGGTTGGCGCGGAACGCGCGACACTCGCGGGCGCGCGTAAAGCGTCGAGCAGGCGACTAAAAGTGAAGTTTTTGTTAAGATTGCGTGTTTTGTGCATGTTGTATAGGTGTAGAAAAAACGAGCGCGTTTTTGTGTGCTTTGCACAATCTTGTCGCCTCCCGTTGCAGAAAATCCACAACCCCCCAAAACGCACAAATCCCGCCCTAGAGGTAAATAATATTTACCATTCCGGAATCTTGAAAAAAATCTATACGAAAAGTGACGAAATTTTCGGCACAGAGCAAAGAGCCAACCGACTTTTGCGCAAAATGCCGTAAATATAATTTACCATTGAGCGAAAACGAGGTGGTAAAACCGCCAAAATTGCAAAAAAGCGCAAAACGCTCCCCTTGACGCCATTTTCTTTCATACGGCCCAAAAGGGGGGCCAAGACTTTGTTCACAACTTCGGCAGGGGCAAATTCTCCTTGACTTTTCGCCTCCTTATATGATAAAATATTTCCATACGTGGGGCTCGCTCTGTGCGAGCCGTCAGCGTTCGCGCGACGCGTGCATGCGTAGCGCGTACGTAACGTGCAAACCAAAGATTGCGTGTTGCAATCGGAACACAGGAGGGAAACATGAAGAAAACCAAGTTCCAACGGTTACTCGCGTTCTTTATGGCGCTGTGTTTTCTCATCGGCGGCTCAACCGTTTTGAGCGTCGGTGCGGAAGATGACAACAGTTCCGTAACGGACAAGAACCTGGCCGACATCAAGGAACAGCTCAACGCCGACAGCTACGAGGTGTACATCGAAGAACACGCCGAGCTGCCCGACGCCACGAGCGCAGTGATCATTCCCGGCAGTCAGGTCGACGCCGAGGCGACCACTGCCGAGGTGAAGGTGCTGGAGGACGGCTCCGTCTACGCTCCCGATCTGGGTACGGTTACCTGGGTCACTACGGACGTGAAGAGCGCCGCCAAGTACAGCATCGTGATCGAATACTATCCCGACCAGGCGAAAGCCGCCGCGGTCGAGCGTATTCTGAAGATCAACGGCAAAATTCCGTTCGCAGAAGCGCGCTACGTCACGCTTCCCAAGATCTGGAAGAACACGTACACCGTCGCCAAGGTCAGCGACGATGATGCGAGTGTTGACGAGATCTACGCCGCCGCCCTTGCCGCGGGCTTCACCGAGACCGAGGCCGTAAAGAAGGACGACTGCGTGGAGGTGGCGATCCCCGAGGTATGGACGGCAGGCAAGACCGCCTTCGTCAACACCTATGCGGTGCGCTTCCTCACCAGCGATATCGACAACAACGAACTCCGTCCCACCACGGTGCAGGCGCCCGAATGGCGCTCCTACGAGGTGCGTGACATCGACGGCTTCTACTCGGAATCCTTCCTGTTTGCCGTCGAGCCCGATGAGAACGGCGAGGTTCGCATTTCTCTGGAGGCCGTGAATGAGCCCATGACTGTCAAGTCCATCGCGCTCATTCCTCACGAGAGTTACGTGAGTTACGACGACTACCTCAAGGCATTCGAGGGCATCGAGCCCGGTAAGGACTCCCTGACCATTCAGGCTGAGTTCACGGGTGCAACTTCCACCAACACCGTGTACCCCATCGAGGACCGTACCGATGCGGCTACCCAGCCCGCCGATACCAGCCGCACGGTGCTCAACACCATCGGCGGTGAGAAGTGGCAGACCGCAGGCCAGTGGGTGCGCTACACCTTCCGTGTGGGCACTTCGGGTATGTATAACATCGGTGCGCGCTACCGCCAGAACGTGCTGGACGGTATGTACGTCAACCGCGCACTGTACATTTACAGTGACGGCCTGAACGAGGGCGATAAGGGTTACTATGACGGCGTGCCCTTCAGCGAGGCGACCGAACTGCGCTTCAACTACGATTCCAAGTGGCAGTCCACGATGATGAACAACGGCGAAACGGACGAGAACGGCAATCTGATCTACTACTCCTTCTATTTCGAGGCAGGTGTGGATTACACCATCGAGATGGAAGTGACCGTGGGTTCGATGGGTGACATCGTGCGCCGCGTGCAGGCGTCCCTTGACGCGATCAACGACGACTACCTCGCGATCCTGAAGTTGACGGGCGCTTCTCCCGACGAGTACCGTGACTACGGCTTCTCCCGTATCATGCCCGATACGATGGTCGATATGATCATTCAGTCCCGCGAGATGTACGCCATCGCCGCCGAACTTGCCGCCATCACGGGCGAAAAGAGCTCGAACGTGGCAACGCTGGAGCAGGTCGGCTGGTTGCTGGAGCGTATGGGCTCCAACGAGGACGAGATCGCCAAGTATCTGGATCAGCTCAAGTCCTACATCGGCTCGCTCGGCACCTGGCTTGGTGACGCCAAGACCCAGCCCTTGCAGCTCGACTGCATCACCGTACAGCCCGTAGGCACCGAGGCACCGCAGGCAACGGCGGGCTTCTTCGCCTCCGTTTGGCACGAGATCAAGAGCTTCTTCATGTCCTTCTTCCGTAACTACGACCGTATGGGCGCAACGGGTGAGGACGAAGAGGGCGAGCACGTCATCGACGTGTGGATCGCCACGGGCCGTGACCAGGCCCAGGTGCTCCGTAACCTGATCAACAATGACTTCACGCCCCAGTATGGTGTGGGTGTCAACCTTCAGCTCGTCGCAGGCGGCACGTTGCTGCCCTCCGTGCTTTCGGGCATGGGTCCCGACGTTTACATCGGTGTCGGTGAGGACACGGTGATCAACTACGCGATCCGCGGCGCGCTCCTTCCCGTTGAGGACCAGGAAGGCTTTGCGGACTTCGCGCTGGAATATAAGGTTGACGAAAACTTCCAGAAGATCAAGGACGCAAATGGCAACTACATTAAGAATGAGAATTCCAACTTCAATGAAGCGGCCATGATCGTGCTTGGTATCGAGGATGCCGACGGCGTCTTCCACTACTATGGCTTGCCCGAGACCCAGGGCTTCAATATGATGTTCGTCCGCACCGACGTGCTGGCTGACCTGGACATCGAGATCCCCAAGACCTGGGACGACGTGCTTGCCGCCGTGCCTGTGCTTCAGGCAAACAACATGCAGATCGGTATGCACACCGACTACAAGATCTTCCTGTACCAGATGGGCGGCGAACTCTTCGCCGACGACGGTATGAGAATCAACCTCGACTCGGATATGGGTCTTGAGGCATTCGATACGATGTGCAGTTACTTTACCATGTATTCCTTCCCCTACTCCTACGATTTTGCAAACCGCTTCCGTACCGGTGAGATGCCCATCGGCTTCGCCAGCTACACCGGCACGTATAACCATCTGACGGTATTTGCTACCGAGATCAAGGGCCTGTGGGAGTTCTACCCCCTGCCCGGTATCATGGATGAAGAGGGTAACATCAACAACGTGGCGGTTTCCGCCGTTTCCGCAATCGTTATGATGAACGGTTGTGAGAACGAGGAGGACTCCTGGACGTTCATGAAGTGGCACTCCGGTAAGGATTGCCAGGTGAAGTACTCCAACGAGATGGTGGCCATCATCGGTCCCTCCGCAAAGCACTCCACGGCCAACCTCCACGCACTGGAGGAGATGCCCTGGACGCGCGCCGAGTACGCACAGCTCAAGAAGCAGTTCAATAACCTCGCTTCCATTCCCAACTATCCCGGCAGCTATATCATCGGCCGTTACACCAACTTTGCATTCCTTGCCGCTTATAACGACAATGCGAACCCCATCGACGAGTTGAGAAGTTACATCACCACGATCAACAAGGAGATCACGCGTAAGCGTGCCGAGTTTGGTCTGGAGACGCTGGAACTCGGTCAGACGCTCCTTCAGAAGCGCCTGGGTCAGATTCAGAGTGCGTTTGAGGAGGAATCCGAGGACGTAAGCGACTCCACGCTGAACGCCGCCGCCGGTGCCATCGCACTGATGAACAACGGTATCAAGCGTGAGAACGCACCCGACCTTGAGGCCGCGGCCGCCGCATTTGCCGCCGTGGACGCAAAGGCCTTTGAAGACACCATCAAGGCACTGAACGCCGCTGTGTTGGTGCTTGATAAGCAGAGTCAGTAAGAAGCGAAACTTTAGAAGGAGATCATGCACATGTCGAAAAAGAAAGCGGTTATCCGTTCTGATATGACACGTGCACAGTGGACGTGGAATGAGATGAAGAAGCATAAGGTCGCGTACCTGATGGTCGCACCCTATATGCTGATCTTCACGCTCTTTACCGTCGTTCCCGTGCTGTTGTCCATAGTGATCAGTTTTACGGACTTTAACCTGTTACAGATCCCGAATTTTGTGTTCCTCGACAACTATATTCGGCTTTTCCTTGACGACGATATCTTCATCATCGCCGTTCAGAACACTATGGTATTTGCCGTCATCGTAGGACCTTGCTCCTACCTGATGTCGCTGCTCGTTGCATGGTTCATCAACGAGCTTCCTCCCAAGATCCGCGCCGTGGTCACTCTGATCTTCTACGCGCCCTCCATTTCGGGTCACGTATACATGATCTGGGGTACGCTGTTCTCCGCGGACTCCTACGGTTGGGTCAACGGTATTTTGCTTGACTTCGGTCTGATCACCGAGCCGATCGCGTGGTTCCAGGATGCCGACTACGTTATGCCTCTTTGTATCGTGGTCGCGCTCTGGACGTCGCTTGGTACCTCGTTCCTGTCCTTCATTGCAGGTCTGCAGGGTATCGACCGCTCGATGTACGAGGCAGGCGCCGTGGACGGTGTCCGCAACCGTTGGCAAGAACTTTGGTACATCACACTGCCCTCGATGCGTCCGCAGTTGATGTTCGGTGCGATCATGGCGATCACCTCGGCCTTCGGCTTTGGTGGCGTCGTTACCGCGTTGTGCGGCTTCCCCTCGGTGGACTACGCCGCGCATACCATCATGCACCACCTGGACGACTACGGCGGATCGCGTTTTGAGGTGGGTTATTCCTCCGCTATCGCGGTCGTGCTGTTCGCCATTATGATCGGCTCCAATATGCTGGTCAAGAAAATGCTTTCAAAGGTGGGACAGTAATATGGCAAAGAAACTTCGTACAAGAAAACATAAAGTCGTATTGAACCGTTCCGCCGGCGGTGACGCGGGCATTACCGTGGTCCTTGCGCTGCTTGGCGCATTCATGTTCCTCCCGATGCTTTACGTATGGATGCAGTCCTTCAAGCCCCTGGACGAATTGTGGATGTTCCCGCCTCGCTTCTTCGTGCGCAGACCCACGTTCAAGAACTACCGTGACCTGTTCATGCTGATGAACACGTCCTGGGTGCCCTTCTCCCGTTACATCTTCAATACGATCTTCACCTCCGTGGCGGGTACCTTCGGCAACTTGTTCTGTTCCTCCCTTGCGGCTTACGCCATGGCAAAGATCAAGTTCCCGGGCGGCAAACTGATGTTCCGTACCGTCCGTACCTCGCTGATGTTCCACTCCACGGTCACGGCGATCACTTCCTTCATTATTATGAGTAGTTTCCGTCTGGTGGACACCTACTGGGCCATCATCATTCCCGCGTGGGCGTCGTCTCTCGGCCTTTACCTGATGAAGCAGTTCATGGAGACCAACGTGACCGATGCCGTGCTGGAATCCGCACGTCTGGACGGCGCGACCGAGCTTCATACCTTCTGGACGATCGCGATGCCCATGGTTAAGCCCGCGTGGCTGACGCTGATCATCTACTCGTTCCAGGGTCTTTGGAACGCAGGTTCCTCCATTTATATCCACTCCGAGCAGCTCAAATCCTTCAACTACGCCATCGGCCAGATCATGGCAGGCGGTATCAAGCGCGCAGGCGCTTCCGCCGCTTCGATGGTGATCATGATGATGGTGCCGATCGCGGTCTTCGTGATCTCGCAGTCCAACATCATTGAGACGATGGGCTCCTCCGGTATGAAAGACTAACAGAAAGGAGAATAACAGTGAAAAAGTTTATATCCGTATTCTGTCTGCTATTCGTCCTTCTGATGGTCGTTTCCATTCCCGTGGAGGCCTCCCGCGTCTATCAGACCTATACCTACTCCATCGACGGCAAGGCACTCTACTCTCCCGATGCCTACACGGCACAGAAGAGCATTGACGCCGCCGCCATGGGCCTTGAGTTGTCGCTCTCCAATGCAAGCGATATCGCAGTGGACGAGGAGCAGAACGTCTACGTGGTCGATACCGACCGTAGCCGTGTCATCTGCCTTGACCGCTACTACCGTGTGCGCAAGTTTGCCGACGGCTCGGATATGATCATCGAGACCTTCCTCAACGATCAGAAGATCGCAGACCACTTCTCCAAGCCCGAGGGCATCTTCGTGTCGCCCTCCCGCTACGAGGGTGACACGGTGATCCCCGGCCGCATCTTCGTGTGCGACACGCAGGCAAGCCGTATCGTGACCTTCACGCTTGAGGGTGAGTTCGACTCGATCATCGAGGCACCCCAGTCCCAGTTGTTTGACAGCGACGCCATCTTCTGGCCCGTTGCCGTTGCCGTGGACGCATACGACCGTATGTTCGTGGTCTCCTCCGAGACCAACGAGGGTGTCATCGTCATGACCGATGACGGTGTTTTCACGGGCTTCATCGGTGCACAGCAGTCTGTCACCTCCGTGTGGGATCAGATCTGGCGCCGTTTCCAGACCAAGGAACAGCGCGAGCAGTCGGCTACCGTCATTTCCTACCCTTATAATAATATTGATATCAATAAGCGCGGCTTCATCTACGTGACGATCTACGCAAACGAGCTCGCCACCCAGATGGGCAACGCCATCACCGCCTCTGCCACCTCGGGTACCTCCAGCGGTACGTATGCACCCTGTAAGTTGCTCAACCCCGCAGGTGACGAGATCATGCGCCGCAACGGCTTCTGGCCGCCCGCAGGCGAGATCGACTTCAAGAACATGTACGATGAGACCAAGGCAGGCGTCTCCAAGGTGACCGACGTTGCGTGCGGTCCCGAAGAGACCTGGACGATCATCGACGAAAAGCGTAGCAAGATCTACACCTACGACTACGACGGCAACCTGCTGTTCGCCTTCGGCGACTCGGGTACACAGCTCGGCAACCTGTCCAGCATCAAGGCAGTTGCCTACCAGGGCGATAAGATGCTCGTGCTGGACGGCTCGGGCAAGAACCAGCAGATCACCGTCTTCAACCGCACCGAGTACGGTGACGTTCTCGTGAGCGCACTGCAGTGCCAGAACGAGCGCCGCTATGAGGAGGCGATCGAGGCATGGAAGGAGATCCTGATGCGTAACTCCAACTACGACGCCGCCTACATCGGCATCGGTAACTCGATGTTCCGTAGCGGTGCGTACGAGGAGGCACTGGAATACTACAAGGCCGCCTACGATACCGAAAACTACTCCGTGGCTTATAAGGAGTTGCGTAAGGAGTGGATGTCCAAGTTCTTCCTCCTGATTCCCGTTGTACTGGTCGCCGTTTGCGTGCTCGTGGTCAAGGTGCTCGGCCGCATCGGTAAGATCAACAAGCGCGCCTCCACCGCAGGTGGCAAGCGCACCTTCAAGGAGGAACTGTTGTACGTCTTCCACGTCATGTTCCACCCCTTCGACGGTTTCTGGGACCTCAAGCACGAGAAGCGCGGCTCGCTTCGCGCCTCGTTGGTGTTTATGCTGCTCACGGTCATCGCTCTGTTCTACCGCAGTGTCGGTACGGGCTACGTGATGAATCCGCAGGGCAACTACTCCACCATCTTCATGCAGTTCCTCGTGGTGTTCATTCCTGTGGCACTCTTTGCGATCGCCAACTGGTGTCTGACCACCCTGTTTGAGGGCGAAGGCAGTTTCAAGGATATCCTCATCGCCATCGGCTACAGCTTGTTGCCTCTGCCGCTCACGATGATCCCTGCGACCCTCATTTCCAACTACATCGTGAACTCCGAGATCACGATCCTCAATCTCGTGATCACTCTCGGCTTCGTCTGGGCAGGGTTCCTCATTTTCTTCGGAACCATGGTCACGCACGACTACCCCATGCTCAAGAATATCGTGACGGTGCTCGGCACCATCGTCGGTATGGCGTTCATTATGTTCCTGGCGATCCTGTTCACCTCGCTCATTATGGACATCGTCACCTTTGTTACCAACTACGTAACCGAGATTACGTACCGATTGTAAGCACAGAAAGGAGAGAAGTGAAATGAAAAACAAAATATTCACGCGTATGCTTTGTGCGCTCCTGACTGTGCTGACGGTGGTGGCTCTGCTCCCCGCCTTCACGCTCACGGCGTTTGCCGCAGAGGAGGAGGAAGAGAAGAAAAAGCCCTACCAGCAGGACTTTACCTCGGTCTACTATGAGAGTGACGAGGAGCGCCTTGCCGCTATGACGCTGTACTACGAGAACAGCGAGTACGCCCTGTACGTGGAGAAGGCAGACGACCCCAACACGGCCGCCATCGAGTCCACGGGTATCGTCGCCTACGTCAAGAAAGCAACGGGCGAGATCCTGTTCACCAACCCTTGGGATATGACCAAGGAGACCAACAACGACAGCGAAGTGCGTAGCGAATTGCTGTCCCAGATCGTTCTGACCTACTCGGGCGGCGGTACCACCAAAACGCTCACCAGTTACACCGATGCGGTACAGAAGGGTCAGGTAACGCTCAAGACCATCAAGAACGGCGTGCGCGTGGAATACGCGATCGGTGACCGCTCCGCGAGAATCCTCGTGCCCATGATGATCGAGCGTACGTCCTTCGAGGAGAAGATCCTTCAGCCCATCGCCGAGGCGCTGGGTAAGACCTCCCGTGAGTACATGGTGTTCGCCAGTTACTTCAACGATATGTTCTACACGGATTCCACGCTGTCCAATACCAAGAAGGAATCCATCGCGATGAAGTACCCCGTCACCAAGGAGAAGAACATCGATATCTACGTGTGTGATATCAATGCCTCCACCAAGCAGCTTCGTCAGCTGGAGGCCACCATCATGGCCTACTGCCCCGCGTACAACTTCGAGGAACTGGACAACGATCACGCCTACGTCAACTACGTAGACGAGGTGATGTCGCCTCCCGTGTTCAAGATGGCGCTGGAGTACACGCTGGAGGATATGGGTATGCTCGTGAGCATGTCTGCCAACGGTCTGCGCTTTGACGAGTCTACTTACCGCATCAGCAACTTCCAGTATCTGCCCTATATGGGTGCTTCCCATAAGGACAACGAGGGTTACAGCTTCATTCCCGACGGCTCGGGCACGCTGTATGCTCTTGATACCGTGACCACCACGGATTCCCGTGTGTACGGTGACGACTATTCGCTCTCTGATAAGGTATACAACTACCACAGTGAAACGGTGCGTATGCCCGTGTACGGCCAGGTCGAGACCGATGCCACAACGGGTGTGAGCCGCGGTTATCTCGCCGTGATGGAGGAGGGCGAATCGCTCGCCAAGATCGCGCCGAACCACGTTTCCTACCTGAAATACACCACCGTGATCCCCACTCTCACCATCCGACAGGGCGACGTGTCTCAGTCAGGATGGAGCGTATATGCCGACAGCAGATATGCGGACAACTACAGTATCCGCTATATGATGCTCAGCGACGATACGCTTGCCAAGGAGGCAGGCCTCACGAGTTACTATGAGTGCTCCTGGATGGGTATGGCCTGCGCTTACCGCGATTATCTTGAGGCAACGAAGGAGGGCTATAACCGTCTGACTGCCGAGCAGACGGGCGAGAATATCCCACTTTACATCGAGACCTTCGGTTGTGTGGATACCGTGAAGAAGGTCCTGTCGATGCCCGTGACCGTGTCCGTGGCACTGACCTCCTTCGATGATATCGGCACGATGTACGATTACCTCTCCGACAACGGCGTGGAGAACGTCAACTTCAAATTGACGGGCTACGCAAACGGCGGTATGTACTCCGCCGTGCCCTATAAGCTCAAGTGGGAAAAGGCCGTTGGCGGTAAGTCCGACTTCAAGGAACTGTTGAAGAAGGCCGCTGATGAGGGCTTCGGCGTTTACCCCGATTTCGACTTCGTATACACCAAGAACGCCGATGGCGGTAGCAAGGTGAATATGAAGAAGCACGCCGCACGTACCATTGACAACCGTTATACCACCAAGCGCGTGTACTCCGCGACCTACCAGACGCTGGTCAGTTATTTCCAGATGGTCATGTCGCCCGTGATGTACAGCCACTTCTACGAGAAACTGGAATCGCGCTACGATAACTACGATGCCGAGGGCATTTCGCTCGGCACGCTGGGCAATTCGCTCAACTCCGATTACGATGAGGAGAAGACCGCATTGCGCGAGGAGGCCAAGGGTTACGTAACCGAGGCCCTGGCATACTTCAAGAACGAGGGCTACGACGTGATGGTGGAGGGCGGCAACGCTTACACCTGGCAGTTCGCAGACCACATTCTCAACGTTCCGCTTGACTCCAGCCGCTACATCGCAGAAAAGAGTTCCGTTCCCTTTATGGGCGTGGTGCTCCACGGCTACGTGCAGTTTACGGGTTCTGCTTTCAACATGGAGGGCAACCTGACCTACGCGATGCTCAAGGCAATGGAGAACGGTGCCAGTGCTTACTTCGTGCTGTCCTACACCAACACCGAGTTGCTCAAGGAGGATGAACTCCTGTCTCAGAACTACTCGGTCCGCTACGACATCTGGCAGAAGAAACTGGTTGAGGTCTACCTGGAACTCAACAGCGTACTGCATGACGTGCAGGATAAGATCATCATCGATCACGAGTCGCTCAATGCCACGAGCAGCCGTGTCCCCGATGCTGACGAACTTCTGCGCGATATCGAGGAGGCCGCCGCCGAGCAGGCAGAGGCCATCCGCCAGCAGATCGAGACCGATCACGTTGCAAAACTCACCAAGCTCCGCGACGCCGTGAACCTTCTGGCAAAGGCACAGGCCGAGATCGATGGCGGCAAGACGCGTATGGGTCAGATCGCGGATGCGATGATGAGCCAGCTTGTCGCTACCAACACCGATCTTGTCAAGGCGTGGAACGCACGCCGCAATGCAGGCGAGGACCTGGGCGAAGAACAGCTTGTGGCTCTCACCAATACGTTGCGTAACTGGTTCCGTACCTACGCCGTGAACAACGTGGTTGCCTTCCGTACCGAACTGAAGGACGCCGAGACCCTTGTTGTCAACGCCAAGAATGCATACGATCTGCTCCGCGAGGACTATGAGAATGCATCTGCCGAGGACAAGGGCGCCAAGAAGCAGATCCTGGACGTGGCGCGTGTCAACCTGATCAACGCACTTCGCGCTTACGAGGCACTGCTTGACGCGGCCGACGACCGTGTTGCCGCCATCAGCGACAGCGCGATCGACGCTTACGTGGACGGCACCGTGGCAGATATTTCTGCACTGACCGTGTCCTATGAGGGTAAGGCTACGTCCGTTGCTGCCGAGGACCTTGAGGGCTTCGTATTTGACGGCGGTATGACCGCTTCCAAGTACAAGACGCTCGGCGCCGAGGCCATCTTCGCCGCTCTTTGTGAGTTGTTGAAGGCCGACGGCCTTTACACCGCGATCGACGTAGACACGCTGATCGCAAACGCCAGCAAGACCCCCGAGCCCGAAGTACCCGCTCCCGAAGAGCCCACTCCCGATGAGGGCGAGGGCGAGGGTGACGGCGAACTCACCGAAGAGGATATCGTCGTGCCCGACGCACCCAAGGACAAGTACGCAGTGGATAACAACGTGGTGGCCGTGACCTACGGTTCCGAGATGGGCACCGCCTACAAGACGTTGCTGCTCAACTTCAACGACTACGCGATCAAGACGACCTACAACGGCGTCAACTACACCATCGAGGCCTATGGCTACGTGGTGATCACTTACTAAGAAAGGGAGGTAACGATATATGACGCAACAAGTCACTCTTGCGGCAAAGCCCGTCAAGAAAAAGAAGATCCCCTCCCTGGATCGCCGTAAGGCGCGCGCAGGTTGGTTGTTCGCACTGCCCTTTGTACTGGGCTTCCTTCTCATCTACATTCCGATCATTTTCGAATCCATCAAGTACAGTCTCTACACCTACCGCCTCGTGGAGGACGGTATGCTCAAGGAGTTTGTCGGTCTGGAGCACTACCAAGCCGCACTCTTTGAGGAGGCCAACTTCCTGCAGACCCTTCTCACGGGTCTGCAGGAGATCGCGTTCGACATTCCCGCTATTCTGATCTTCTCGCTCTTCATTGCAGTGATCCTGAATCAGAAGATGGCGGGCCGTGCCGCATTCCGCGTGATCTTCTTCCTGCCCGTTGTGGTGTCTACGGGTATCATGGAGTCCATTCTCACCAGTTCTCACAGTATGGCGGGTGAGGGTATGGATCTTGGCGCGGGTGAAACCGCCGCCGACCAGATGGAGTCCAATATGGCGCTGGAAATGATGCTCACCAACGTGTTCGCAGGCCTTGGCTTTGGCGAGGGTCTGGTCACCTACATCGTGGGCGCCGTTGCCAATATTGCCGACATCATCAACCGTTCGGGCGTACAGATCCTGATCTTCCTCGCGGCATTGCAGTCGATCTCGCCTGCCATCTACGAGTCCTGTCAGATCGACGGTGCGACCTCTTGGGAGACCTTCTGGAAGATCACCTTCCCGATGGTGAGCCCGATGATCCTCGTGAACGGTGTGTATACGATCATTGATAACTTCACGACCGATTCCAACTCCGTTATGAACGTTATCAATAACACCTTCGTATCGCCCGGTAACGGTAAGCACGTCAGTTCGGCAATGGGTTGGATGTACTTCCTGCTCATTCTGCTGATCGTCGCCATCGTCGCGGCGCTTTGCTCCGCATACGTCTTCTATCAGAGAAGAGATTAAGGAAGGAGGGAATATACAATGACAAATCAAGTTGATAATAGACCCGCCGTCCTGAAGGAGAGCAAGAACAAGATCCGCGTGGATTTTGAGCGCACCGACCTCAAGGAGCGCCTTAAGGCTAAGTTCCTCTCGACCTACTTCCTCAAGAACGTCGTTTGGTACATTTTCCGCCTTCTGCTCCTTATCGGCATCGCCTTCGTGGTCATTCAGCCCTTCATCACGATGATCGTGCAGTCCGTCATGGCTCCCGAGGACTTTATGGACTCCACCGTTGTGAACGTGCCCCGTCACTTCTCTCTGGACATCTATAAGGCGATCTTCAAGGATCTGTCCTACATCAAGGTGTTCTTCCAGACGCTGGCACTTTCGCTGGGAGCGGCACTTCTGCAGACCTTTACCTGCTGTCTTGTCGGTTACGGTCTTGCAAAGTTCAAGTTCCGCGGCGTCAAACTCGTGTTCGCCTGCGTTGTGCTGACGATGGTTATTCCTCACGGTACGTTGCAGTCCGCAATCTACTACCGCTTCCGTTACTTCGATATTCTGGGCATTCTCAAGTTCTTCTCGGGCGGTGCCTCGGTTGGCATCGACTGGATCGACAACATTCTGTCCAAGATCAAGATCCTGCCCTTTGCCGAGGGTATTTCCCTCGTGGAGACGGTGGTCCCCCTGCTCGTGCTCTCCGTGTGCGGTCTCGCACTCAAGAACGGCCTGTATATCTTCATGCTGCGCCAGTTCTTCCGCGGTGTGCCCGATGAGTTGGAGGAGTCGGCTTACCTGGACGGTGCCAACACGTTCCGCACCTTCCTGCAGGTGATCCTGCCCATCTCGATCCCGATGATGATCACGGTGTTCCTGTTCGCATTCTGCTGGCAGTGGACCGATGACTTCTACATTCCGCTCTTCTTCGCAACCAAGCGTCCGGCTTTCATGACCTACATGACCTACACGTTGCCTTTGCCGTCTCTTACTTCCCAGTATCCCAGTACTGCAAAAACGGCGATGATGTATGCGTGCGGCTTGATGGTTTGTACGCCCCTTGCGATCCTGTACCTGTTCTGCCAGAAATACCTGGTGCAAGGTATCGAGCGTTCGGGCATCGTCGGTTGACGAAAAAAAGCGGCGTCTGCCGTCGTTGCTTCCTTGTCCACGACCTCGGCGTATGTATATACGCCGTCGTCCGGGGGCGCGGTCGCGCCCAGGCATACTTGCTTTTTTATCGCCAACCATTATATAGAAAAAGCCCCGTCACGGGGCTTTTTCTTTTTACTTTGGCGTATGTATATACGCCGTCGTCCGCCCGCCTCGGGCAGCCTTGGTCTACTCGTTTTTTTCTGTGTCAGCAAATAAGCGGCGTATCCCTTCGTGTGCTCTCGATGGGCGACCTCGGAGTAGGCAACTACACCGTCGTCCGCCCATCTCGGGCAGCCTCGGGCTACTTGCTTCTTTTGCGTTTGCGATGCGGCTACCAAACACTTCCTTTTTCTTAAAGTTTTCGGGTGAGGAGATTGAATCATTTTCGCGTGGGCGAAAATGAGAAAGAGGAGCCCCCTTTTACAAAAGGGGGCTCCTCTTTTTTATAATCCGCCTCACACAAAAACACGTGCAGAATCGACAGCGCGGTGCCAGCGGGCGAGGCGTTTCTCGCGCGCGGGGGCGTCGATGGCGGGGGAGAAACTGGCGGCGATGCGGCTGTGCGCGGCGATCTCGGTGAGATCGCTATAAACGCCTGCGGCAAGGCCCGCGAGATTTGCGGCGCCAAGGGCGGTGGTTTCGATGCAGGCTGGGCGGTGAATGACAAGCCCAGAGAGGTCACTTTGCAGTTGCAACAGCAGTGCGTTGGCGGTCGCGCCGCCGTCCACGCGGAGCGCCGAGATGGTAGCGTCTGCGTCCGAGCGCATGGCGTCAAGGACGTCCACGGTCTGAAAGGCCATGGCCTCCAGCGTGGCGCGCACGAGGTGCGCGCGTGTGGTGCCGCGCGTGAGTCCCACGATTGTGCCGCGCGCGTAAGGATCCCAGTAGGGCGTGCCAAGACCCGTGAGGGCGGGCACAAAGTACACGCCGCCCGTATCGGGCACCGAGGCGGCCAGCGCCTCGCTGTCGCCCGCACGCGCGAGGATACCGAGGCCGTCGCGCAACCACTGGATCGCCGCGCCGCACACAAAGACCGAGCCCTCCAGCACGTAGGAGACCTCGTTCCCGATCTGCCAGCCCACGGTGGTGAGCAGGCCGTGTGCCGAGCGCACGGGCGTATGGCCTGTATTCATCAGCAAAAATCCACCCGTTCCGTAGGTATTTTTCGCCATACCCGCCTCAAAGCAGCACTGTCCGAAGAGTGCCGCCTGCTGATCGCCCGCCATACCCGCGATGGGAATCGGCGCGCCAAAGAGCGAAGCGTCGGTGTAGCCGAAGATGCAAGCAGAGGGGCGCACCTCGGGCAGAATGCACGCGGGGATGCGGAACAGACGCAACAGATCCTCGTCCCAGGTGAGCGTGTGAATGTTAAAAAGGAGCGTCCGCGCCGCGTTGGAGGGGTCAGTGGCGTGCACGCGACCGCCCGTGAGGTGGAACAAGAGGAAACTGTCCACCGTGCCGAAGAGCAATTCGCCGCGCTCGGCGCGCGCCCTGGCGCCCGGGATATTGTCCAGCATCCATGCGAGTTTGGTGGCGGAGAAATAGGGATCAATGGGCAGACCCGTTTTCTCGCGGATCATATCCTCAAGTCCCTCGGCACGGAGCCGTTCACATTCGGCGGCGGTACGGCGGCACTGCCACACGATCGCGGGGCAGATCGGCGTACCGCTGTGCTTGTCCCAGAGGATCGTGGTCTCGCGCTGATTCGTAATGCCGATGCAGGCAATATCCCGCGCGTCAAGCCCAGAGCGCGCCAGTGCCCCGCGTGCCGAGGTCAGTTGACTCCCGAGGATCTCGGTCGCATCGTGCTCCACAAAACCCGCGCTTGGAAAATACTGCGGAAATTCACAGGCGGCCGAGGCCACCACGTTCCCCTCATAGTCAAAAATCACGCACCGCGAGCTTGTTGTGCCCTGATCCAGTGCCATACGGTAACCCTTCATTCCGATCACCTCCTACCCCCATTCTATCATTTTTTGTGTATTGTGTCAAGCAAACCCCACAAGCCGAAACTTTTTTGCTTTAACTTGCTAAAATATTAACGAAGTGCTTGACACTGTCAACGAGAACTGTTATAATGAAAGGTAATCACAATCCCGCAAGGAGGATATAAAAATGAACAGAGTATATAACTTTTCTGCCGGCCCTTCCATGCTGCCCGTTCCCGTGTTGGAAAGAGCCGCCGCCGAGATGCTGTGCTACGGCACGTCGGGCATGTCCGTGATGGAGATGTCCCACCGTTCCCCTGATTATGAAGCCATCATCGCCGATGCCGAGAGACTGCTCCGCGATCTGATGCAGATCCCCGACAACTACAAGGTGCTGTTCCTGCAGGGCGGTGCCTCCACGCAGTTCGCCGCCATTCCGATGAACCTCATCGGTCGCACGGGCAAGGCAGATTACGTGGTTTCGGGTCAGTTCTCGGGCAAAGCGTTCCAGGAGGCACAGAAACTGGGCTATGACGTGGTTTGCGCCGCAACCAGCAAGCCCGATAACTTCGATCACATTCCCGCGCTCACCAAGGATGCGTTCCGTCCCGACGCGGCTTACGTGCACATCTGCTACAACAACACCATCTACGGCACCAAGTATGCCGACATTCCCGACACGGGCGACATTCCGCTGGTGGCGGATATGTCCTCCTGTATTCTTTCCGAGCCCGTTGACGTCAGCCGCTTCGGCGTGATCTACGCAGGCGCGCAGAAGAATATGGCACCCGCAGGCGTCACCGTGGTGATCGTGCGCGAGGATCTGCTGGATTATGCCCAGGCGCAGATGCCCACGATGCTGGAGTGGAAGATCATGGCAGAGAACGGCTCGATGTACAACACGCCCCCCTGCTACTCCATCTATATCGCCAAACTCGTCTATGACTGGCTGGTTTCCATCGGCGGTCTTGAGGAGATGCAGAAGCGCAACAAGAAGAAGGCCGCACTGCTCTACGATTACCTGGATTCCCAGGACTACTACGTGGCTCCCGTCAAGAAGGACAGCCGTTCGATGATGAACGTCACCTTCGTCACGGGCGACGCAGACCTTGACAAGAAGTTTGCCAAGGAGAGTTCTGCCGCAGGACTCAAGAACCTCAAGGGCCACCGCTCGGTTGGCGGTATGCGCGCTTCGATCTACAACGCGATGCCTTATGAGGGCGTCGAGGCACTGGTGGCATTTATGAAGAAGTTTGCCGCCGAGAATCCCAAGGCATAAGAGGAACAAACATGAAAAACATTCAACTGCTCAATAAGATCGCCAAGGTCGGCACTGACCGTCTTGACGCGACTCTGTACAACGTCGGCACCGACGTTGCCGCCCCCGAGGGCATTATGGTGCGCTCGGCAAAGATGCACGAGATGACCTTCAACAAAGAACTGCTCGCCATTGCGCGCGCGGGCGCGGGCGTCAATAACATTCCCGTGGACCGCTGTGCCGAAGAGGGCATCGTGGTATTCAACACCCCGGGCGCCAACGCGAACGGCGTCAAGGAACTGGCCATTTGCGCACTGTTGCTTGCCTCCCGTAAAGTGGTGGAGGGCATCAACTGGTCGCGCTCGCTTGCGGGCACGGCCGACGTTGCCAAGCAGGTCGAGGCGGGCAAATCGCAGTTTGGCGGTTGTGAGATCCAAGGCAAAACGCTTGGTGTGATCGGTCTTGGTGCCATCGGCGCTCTGGTGGCCAACGCGGCTCTCGCGCTTGGTATGAACGTCATCGGCTGTGACCCGTTCCTCTCGGTTCCGGGCGCGCTTCGCCTGGATAGCCGCGTGGTGTGCGCCGCAAGTTTTGACGAGGTGTTTGCCAAGGCCGATTACATCACCTTGCACGTGCCTGCCACGGCGGACACCAAGGGTATGATCTGCGAGAAGACGCTTGCCGTGATGAAAGACGGCGTCAAGATCATCAATCTTGCCCGCGCGGAACTGGTGAATGCCGCCGATATGGCCGCCGCGCTTGCAAGTGGCAAGGCCGCCGCTTACGTGACCGATTTCCCCACCGAGGAGACCGTGGAAATGGCAGGTGCCATTACCATTCCTCACCTGGGCGCCTCCACCGAGGAGTCCGAGGATAACTGTGCCGTGATGGCCGCCGAGGAACTGGACGAATATCTGCGCTGTGGCAATATCCGCAACAGCGTCAACTATCCCGCCGTCAACGCGCCCGTCGCAGGCGCCGCGCGCGTTTGCGTGCTCCACACCCCCGAGGCACTGGCAGGCCTTACCGCCGCCGTGGCGTCCCTTACGGTCGTCAATATGACCACGGGCACGCGCGGCAACAACGCCTATACCATCGTGGACGTGGCCACCGCCCCCGACGAGGCGAAACTCTCGGAACTCGCCGCTCTTGACGGTGTCCGCCGCGCAAGAGTGATCTGACAAAAAAACGGTGCACACCCGACCGATCACGGTCGGGTGTGCTTTTTTTGCGCCGCCCCTTGCCAAAACTGCGAAAATATGGTATACTATATACTGTATCGATATGTTTAGAAATGCCGCGTACGTTGCGGCGGGAGGAAGCATTGATTATTGCATTGGAAAACGCCAAGCGTGAACTTGTGGATATGCGTGAAAAAGTGGAGGATCTCGGCAGTGCACTGCGCATCGAGGACCTGAAGGGTCGTGTTGCGGAGTTGGAGCAAAAGACCTCCGACCCTGCTTTCTGGGGAGATCAGGAGAACTCCTCCAAGGTACTGCAGGAGTTAAAGCAGAGCAAGGACACCATTGAAGAATACGAGGCACTCGGTGCGCGTCTGGAGGACGCGATCGCCTTGGCCGAAATCGCCATTGAGGCCGAGGACGAATCCTGCCTTGAGGAAGTTGAGGGTGAACTTGCCGCCATTCGTGCGGCAGAAGAGACCCAGCGTATGGAGATCCTTTTGTGCGGTGAATACGATCACAGCAACGCCATCGTCTCCTTCCACCCGGGTGCGGGCGGCACGGAGGCGCAGGACTGGGCACAGATGCTCTACCGTATGATCACGCGTTGGGCAGAGCGCCACAACTTCAAGTATAAACTTGTGGACTGGTTGGACGGCGATATGGCAGGTCTGAAGAGCGCCACCATTATGGTCGAGGGCAACAACGCCTACGGCTATCTGAAAAGCGAGAACGGCGTGCACCGCCTGGTGCGCGTGTCCCCCTTCGATGCGGCAGGCCGCCGTCAGACGTCCTTTGCTTCCATTGAGGTCATGCCCGAGTTTGCCGACGTGGATAAGGTCGAGATCCGTGACGAGGATATCGAGGTCACAGCGCACCGTTCCAGCGGCGCGGGCGGTCAGCACATCAACAAGACCGACTCCGCGATCCGTATTCTGCACAAGCCCACGGGCATCGTGGTCGGTTGCCAGACCGAGCGTAGCCAGTTACAGAACAAAGAGACCGCGATGAAGATGCTCAAAGCCAAACTCATGGAGATCAAACTCCGCGAGCGACTG
The DNA here is from genome assembly GCA_045532805.1 of Eubacteriales bacterium. GTDB lineage: Bacteria > Bacillota > Clostridia > Oscillospirales > CAG-272 > Firm-07. The sequence continues at coordinate 25,192 of JAZSGQ010000073.1, read as the reverse complement.
GACACCATCGAGGAGATCCAGGGCAACAAGGTCAACATCGAGTGGGGCTCGCAGATCCGTTCCTACGTCTTTATGCCCTACACACTGGCAAAAGACACCAGAACGGGTTTTGAAAACGGCAATATCGGTGCCGTTATGGACGGCGATATCGACGGTTTCATCAACGCTTATCTCAAGATGAACGCCAAGTAAGATCAAAAAAGAAAGGGGGAGTACGCCGTGAAACTGTTGTTCCGTGTGATCATTCCGTTGATCGTCACGCTGGCATTGCTGGCGGCTTGTGTGCTGTTCCTCCACCAGAACGGCTTTTTCGAGGAGTTTTCCGCGTTCTACGATATGGTGACGAGCGAGGATAGCCCCTTCTCGGCACTGTTTGAGTACTGGAAGCAGCAAAAGAATCCGCCAAGCGGCGGCGGTGGTTCGCCCTATGATCCCTCGAATCCCGTGGCCCCCGGGGACGCGGCACTGGAAGAGGTGCTGGCAGACGCGATCCTCGCTCTTGAGGAGGACGTGAACGTCACGCAGTTTGGTCTGACCGATGCCGAGATCAGGGAGCAAATGGAGCACTTCTTCTTCACGCACCCGCAGTTCTTCTACGTCAGCACGGGGTATCAGATCCAAACGGTTGTGGGCAGTGACGTGATCTCGCAGGTGCGCTTGCGCTACCTGTATGACAAGGCCGAGATCCCCGCGATGATCGCGGAGTACGAGAATGCCGTGCAGGCGATCGTTGACACGATCCCCGAGGACGGTACGGAATTTGATACCGTTTTGTATCTGCACGATTACCTCGTACAGCACTATTCCTACGACTACCGCCAGGTGTCCGAAGAGGATCGCATTCGTGATGCATATCGCTTTTTCAAGGACGGCACGGGCGTATGTCAGGCGTATATGCTCGCGTTTATCGCACTGTGCGAGGAGGCCCATATCGAGTGCCTGCCCGTCACCAGTACCGAAATGGATCACGCCTGGAACCTGGTGAAGGTGGACGGCGCGTGGTACCACGTGGATATCACCTGGGACGATGCGGGCGGCGAAACCGCACCCGTTTACCCCTCTTATATCAGTTATAAATACTTCCTTGTGAGTGGCGAGGCGCTTTGGTCGCTTGGCCGTGAGGTCGAGTGGAAGGCCACCGAGGTGGCCGAGGACACGCGCTTTGACGCGGCACTCTGGCACAACGCCAACACCCCGATGATATCGCACGGCGACAAGTATTACTGCGCCTTCTATGATGAGGAGCAGGGCACTGTGCTGTGTAGCGGCACCGCCGAGACGATGGAGATCGTCAAGGTGCTGAACGGTGTGCGTTGGGAGGCACCCACGGGGCTGTACCGTGCCGCTTGGGTGGGGCTTTGCTCCTTTGGTGACGTGATCGTGTTCAACACCGCCACCACACTGTGCACCTACGATCCCGCCACGGGGCTTACCCGCCAGATCGCAGACCTTTCGGGTGAGATCGGCGCGCGTATGATCTTCGGCTTCAACGGCTTTGACGCCGCCACCTCCACGCTCACTTGCGTGGTCGCCATCAACTACCGCGGCACGTATGAGGAATATCAGTACAAACTGCAATAACCCTTATAACGGGTAGAAAAAAGCACGCACCGAGCAATCGCTCGGTGCGTGCTTTTTCACACCATTATTTCGCCTTTTCGCCGGGGCGTCCCTCGCAGATCAACTCGTATTCGCCACTGCGGAGCACTTCTGTCAGTTCGTCCATCGTGGTGATGGGGTGATCGGTGAGAATGCCGCCGCCCGCGGTCTGCCAGGGGTGGTGCATATCACTGCCCGAGATCATACGAAGGCCGTAGCGCTCCGCCCACAACCGCGCAAAATCGTTGCGCGAATCGTGATGGGGGTGCGCATTCCACACCTCCACGCCGTCCAAAAGGCGCGGATCGGTTATCATCATCGTGTTGCGGAAGGGGTGCGCCTGATAGATAAGGCCGCCCCATTCGTGCACCGCCTCGCAGAGTTCCTTTGTCTTGTAGCCCATAATGTTGGGGTGCGCGCGATAAAAATCCTCACCGAGACCGTACACGAGATAGTCGGTATAGAGACGGTTTGGCGCGATCTCGCTGGCCTGGAGCACGTGAATGCGCCCTGCCGCCACCTCGCGTGCGCGTGCGATGGCGGTCATATAGTAATCGACGCGCTCGTCCCAATCCTCGCTACCCGTATAACGGTGGATCGTTGGGTGGTCAAAGGTCTGTACGTTGAGGTGGTCGGTCAGCACCAGCGTGGTATAGCCCTCCTGCACGTACTTTTCGATTGTTTCCTCAATGGTGATATCGGCGCACACGCTCACGGGTGCGGTGTGTGCGTGGAGTTCGGTCTTGAATTTCATGGCGACGTCCTTTCGCGTGAAAAGGGTGGGTGGCAACGCCACCCACCCGTGGTTTTATTTTACCTCAATGATGCTTTCGTCCCACATCTCGGGTGCCTCAAAGCCCATCAGGTTCACCATCGTGGCGGCCACGTTGGAAAGGCCAAATCGGCCGTTATCTGCCTTAACGGTATAGGATTTTGCGGCATCGGTGTTGTCGTAAATGATGCAGGGAACGCGGTTCAGGGTATGGCTGGTCTTTGCCTTGTAGCAGCCGTTCTTGTCTGCCTTGGGCTCGCCCTTCTTGTCGGTCTCGTACATCTCATCGGCATTGCCGTGGTCGGCGGTGATGAGTGCCACGCCGCCAAGACGGTCAAGCACGGGGAGAATGCGACCCAGTTGCAGGTCAAGCGCCTCCATCGAGCAACGGGTGGCGGCAAGACTGCCCGTGTGGCCCACCATGTCGCCGTTGGGGAAGTTGACGCGCAGATAGCGGTACTTGCCAGACTCCAGGCACTCGATGAGTTTGTCGGTGATCTCGGCACACTTCATCCAGGGGCGCTGTTCAAAGGGCACCACGTCGGAGGGAACCTCAATGTAGGTCTCCAGTGCCTCGTCAAACTTGCCCGACTTGTTGCCGTTCCAGAAGTAGGTCACGTGGCCGTACTTCTGCGTCTCGGAAATGGCAAGTTGGGAAACGCCCGTGTTTGCCAGATATTCACCCATCGTGTTGGTGATCTCGGGGGGCGATACCAGATACTTTTTCGGAATGTGCAGGTCGCCGTCATACTCCAGCATACCCGCGTAAACGACCTCGGGCACACGCACACGGTCGAACTTGTCAAACTCTGCGCCGCCGTCAAAGGCCTTGGAAATCTCAATGGAGCGGTCGCCGCGGAAGTTGAAGAAGATCACGCTGTCGCCGTTCTCGATCGTGCCCGCGGGCTTGCCGTCCTTCTCAATGACGAAGGGAGGCAGATCCTGGTCAATCACGTGCAATTCGTTGCGGTAGGCGGTCACGGCCTCGGCGGCACTGGCAAAGCGGCGTCCCTCGCCCAGCACGTGCGTGCGCCAGCCGAGTTCCACCATGCCCCAGTTCGCCTCGTAACGGTCCATCGTGATGCACATACGGCCGCCGCCACTGGCGATAGCGGCATCAAAGCCGTCGCCGTTCAGCGAGGCAAGGAAGGCCTCAAACGGCTCGATATATTCCAGCGCCGAGGTCTCGCCCACGTCGCGTCCGTCGATGAGAATATGCACGCGCACGCACGCTACGCCCTCTTTTTTTGCCTCTGCGAGCATGGCTTTCAGGTGGTCGATGTGCGAGTGTACGTTGCCGTCAGAGAACAGACCCAGGAAGTGGAGCGTGCCGCCTGTGGACTTCACGTTGCCGATCAGTTCCTGCCAGGTGGCGTTTGCAAACATCTTGCCCGACTCGATGGAGTTCGACACGAGTTTTGCACCCTGTGCAAAGACCTGACCTGCACCCAGGGCGTTGTGACCCACCTCGGAGTTGCCCATATCGTCGTCGGAGGGCAGACCCACAGCCGTGCCGTGTGCGCGCAGTGCCACCATGGGGCGCTCGGCAAGCAGACGGTCAAGGACGGGGGTGTAAGCGGACTTCACCGCGTTGCCCGCCGTGTCGGGTGCCAGACCCACGCCGTCCATCACAATGGTCAGCACAGGGCCCTTTACGCCGTCGAACGAGGACAGCTTATTCAAAACTTTATTGCTCATAAATTCTCCTTTTTCACTTGCGAAAACAGATGCGCTATGCTATACTGATTACAGTATTACTTGCCCGATACCAGTGCCTCGGTGTCGCGTGCGATCACCAGTTCCTCGTTGGTGGGAATGAGGTATACGGCCACGCGGGAGTCATCGGCGGAGAGTTTGACGATATTGGGCTGACGCAGTGCCTTGTCGTTGACTTCTTTGTTCAGCTTGATGCCAAGGTACTCCATATCCTCGCAAACGAGTTCGCGCAGGTGAGGATTGTTCTCACCAAGACCTGCGGTGAAGACGATGGCGTCCACACCGTTCATCGCGGAGGCGTATGCACCGATGTACTTCTTGATCTGGTAAGCGAGCATATCCACGGCGAGTTTGGAGCGCGTGTAGCGAGGATTGCTCTCGCCGTCGGCGATGGCAGACTCCAGGTCGCGGGAGTCGGAAGAGAAGCCCGAAATGCCAAGGAAGCCCGACTTCTTGTTCATCAGGTCATTGACCTCGGAGGTGGAGAGGTTCATTTTCTCCATGAGGTAGGGAACGATCGCGGGGTCGATATCGCCGCAACGCGTGCCCATCTCCACGCCTGCAAGAGGGGTGAAACCCATCGAGGTATCCATCACCTTGCCGTCCTTCACGGCGGAAATGGAGGAACCGTTGCCGATGTGGCAGGTCACGATCTTGGTGCCCTCAGTCTTGCCGAGAATACGGCACATCTCGCCCGAAACAAAGCGGTGAGAGGTGCCGTGCATACCGTAGCGGCGCACGCCGTACTTCTCGTAGATCTCATAGGGGAGTGCGTACATGTACGCAGAAGGAGCCATCGTCTGATGGAATGCGGTGTCGAACACCAGTACCTGGGGCTTGTCGGGCATAACGGCAAGGCAACCCTCGATACCCGTGATGTGCGCGGGCGTGTGAAGAGGTGCGAAGTCGTGGCACTGACGCAGTTTGTCCAGCACCTCGTCGGTGAGCAGGGTGGAAGCGGAGAAGAAAGCACCGCCGTGCACCACGCGGTGACCGACTGCCTCGATCTCGTCCATGCTGGCGATACAGCCGCACTCGGTGTCGGTGAGTTTGGCGACCACGGCGCGCATGGCGTCGGCGTGATCCTTCATGGCGATCTCTTCCTCAACCTTGAGGCCCTTGCCAAGGTGCTTGTGCTCGATCTTGGAGCCCTCGGCACCGATACGCTCGCAAATACCCTTTGCGAATACGGTCTCGCTTGCGGTGTCGATCAACTGATACTTGAGGGAACTGGAGCCTGCATTTACAATCAGAACGTTCATAATAATCCTCCAAAAATTTTATCGTCTAATAGTATAGCACATTTGCCATATAATTTCAAGATATTTATCATATTTTTCATAAAGAAAGGAACGTCTATGCACACGCTCGGCATTATTTGTGAATACAACCCGTTGCACAAGGGACACGCCTACCATCTCGCGAGTGCCGGGGAGAGGGGACTTGTTGTCTGCCTGATGAGCGGCAACTTCACCCAGCGCGGCGAGGCGGCGATCCTGCCCCCTGTGCCCCGCGCGGCTATGGCTGTGGCGGCGGGTGCGGATCTTGTGCTGGAACTCCCGTTCCCGTATGCCGCCGCCAGCGCGCGCTATTTCGCCACCGCAGGCGTGCGCGCACTCGCGGCGCTCGGTTGCGATACGCTCACCTTCGGCAGTGAGAGTGCCGACGCGTCGGCACTTCTTGCGGGTGCCAAGCGTCTCCTGGACCCCGATTTTGAAGCGAAGCGGAACGCATACACCCCCGACACGGGCGATGCCGCCGCGCACTTTGCCACCCTTGGGGAGTGCCCCGCCTCCAACGATATTTTAGCCCTCGAATACGCCCGCGCGGTGCTTGCCGAAGGGCACACGATGGACCTTCTGCCCGTGAAGCGCGTGGGCGCCGCCTACCGCGACACGGACGTCGAGTGTTCCTACCCCTCGGCCACGGCTCTGCGGTCGTCGCTTGCACGCGGCGAGGATATTGTAGCGCATATCCCCCCTGACGGGGTGGAAATTTTCAGAAAAGCCGTGGCGGAATACGGCCTTGCCGATACGGCGCGCTTGGGGAGCGCGATGCTTGCGGCTCTACGCGCGGGGCGCTTTGCAAAGGATTCCGCCGAGTGCGGCGTCGGCCTTGCCGCACATCTTGTGAACGCCGCGGGCGACGCCACCGACTACGCCTCGCTCTGCCGCGCCGCCGCCACCAAGCGCTATACCGACGGGCGCATTCGCCGCGCGCTGCTCTGTCTGCTTGCAGGCGTCAAGCGCGAGGATCTCACGGCACCCCCCGCGTATCTGCGCTTGCTTGCCGCCAACGCACGCGGTAGGGAATACCTGGCGAAAACGCGCAAAACTCGCACCGTTCCCGTGGTAACCAAGCAATCCGAGATCGTGGCGCTGGGCGACGCCGCCTCCCGCGCCCGCGCGCTTTCGGCCGTGTGCGACGGACTGTATGCGCTTTGCCTTGACGGCACGCTCACGCCCGCACGGCTTACCACGTGGCCGCCCCTTTTTACCTGATGCAAAAAGGCATTGACTTTTCACGCGCGGCGTGGTATACTATTTTGTAGTGAAATTGTGATAAGGAGACGATTATGGCTGACGATAAGAAATTGGTACAGGGTAAGTACCTGATGTATCAGGGCAAGCCGCTTGTTCGTGAGGAGAACACCATCATCTACGGCGATCTCAACAACGATCCCTGCGTGCTGGTGCTTGAGGTGATGTCCTATAAGGGCGAGGGCGACGAGAAAACGCCCGATACGGTGCTCATTCAGATCCTGGACTCCAAGGACCCCAACAACATTCTCCAGCAGGGCAAGAAGAACGGTCTGCACGATGCGTTCGATCTTGGTATGACGTGGCTGGAGTTGCGCCTGAAGAAGAGCGCACAATAAAGGCGCCCGCGCCCGTCGCGCGCCGCCCCGAACTGAAGAAAACGGCACACCTCGCAAGAGGTATGCCGTTTTCTTTTTTATCATTTCATCAACTCGTCGGTCAGGCGTATGATCTCGGGCGCGAGTTTTTTGCGCTTGGCCCTGACGATGGCGTGATAGATGGGATAGGCAAGACCTACCAGCACGCCGCCGACTACGCCGATCACGATACCGATCACCATAGAAAGATCACGGTATGCACCCAGCATCTCGCCGAGATCCGTCATGCACAAACTCATACCGAGCCCCAGTACAAGGGCGCCTATGACGCCGAACACGAGCGCCACGATCTGTGCAGTCTCGGTGACGCTTGCGTCCAGACGGCGCAGGCGGGTCATCTTGTCCTCGACCTTGGTCGGGGGCGTGTATTTATCGCGGATACGCTTCAACTCTGCCTGTTTCGCCGCGGAATAGGTATAGGAAAATCCGTTTTGTTCCTGATTGTTATTGTCCATGTTCTACCTCTGCATTGTATGATTTCAGTTTTTTTGCGCCCACAAGGAGCATAGAAAGCGCCATGGTGAGCACGACCGCCGAAACGGCAACCCCCACGCCGCCAAGCATCAGTTTGTGCGACAGCGCCTTCATCGTGCCGTCATTGAAGGTGGTCAGCATCGTGGACGTCAGCGTGAGCATCGATACGCAGGCGGCGGCAAAACTGATGGCCTTTGCCGCAGAAAATACGGGGCTGTTGTATTTTTTGTATTTGACCACGTTGACGATCGCCACCGTGAACGTGGTGAAGGTGTAGGCCGCCATAGCAATGGCCGTGATCATGTGATGGCGGAAGGTTCTGTTCCAGTAGATCATAAAGAAGATGATCAACGTCAGTGCCAGATTCATCACAAGGAAGATCGCACCGCACGCGCGGTATTTGAGAAGCTCGGTTCGCATCTTCTCACCCGGCGCATATTTCCTCGTATGACGGAGCAGGAAGAAGCGCATCACGCCAAGGCAGATGTAGTATATGCCGAGCGAGCAGTACCAGAAGGTGCGGTGATAGCACCCAAGACACAACTGGAAGATGCCGTACAGGGCGTTCCACGCCAGTGCCCCCCAAAGCGTCACGTTCATGCGCAAACGGGCATCGTTTTGCCATCTTCTCACATATTTGTTCTGCTCCCTGAAGGTGCGGAATCTCTTGAAAAGTCGCGGGATTCGAAAGCACCAGACGGTGAGGGTGTAGGCGGCAAGCACGTAGGACGTCAAGGCCATGACCGACTCGGTCCCGATGAACACCATGGAAAGGACAAGCCACACGGCGGATACGGGAACGAGCAGGATCATCACGGCGATATGCGGAAACAAGAGGTGGTTACCGAGCGTCTTCCACTTCATGCTCCGCCCTCCTGATCTTTACCGTAAAGGTGCTTCCCACACCAACGGCACTTTCCACGCCGATCTCGCCCTGCATGATGTCAACCACGCGCCTGACGAGCGCAAGCCCGAGGCCATTGCCCTGGGTTTGGTGCGAGGTGTCGCCCTGATAGAATTTTTCAAAGATGTGCGCGCCGACCTCGGCGCTCATGCCGCACCCCGTGTCGGAGATCTTCACGGTCGCCCAGGTTTCGTCCGCCGTGAGCGAGACCCTCACTCGGCCGCCCTCTTCGGTGAACTTGAAGGCGTTGGAGAACAAGTTGTTCCATACGAGCAAGAGCAGTTCCGCGTCGGAAGAAACCAGCACGCCGTCCGCGAGATCGGTTTCGATCTCGATCTGCTTTCTTTCCCACGTGCTCTCGTACTGCAACAGGCACTCGCAGAGTTGTTCGCCGAGATCAAAGGTGGTGAGATTGGGATAGATCTGCTGATTTTCCAGACGGTTCAGTTTGAGAATGTTCGTCATCATATCGGCAAGGCGGCGCGAGGCGTCCGCGATCGCCGTGGCATACTCCACGCGCTTTTCCTCGGGCAGATCAGGGGATTGCATCAGGCGCGCGTAGTTCTGCATCACCGCAAGGGGCGTTTTCATCTCGTGGGACACGTTGGCGATAAAGTCGGTGCGCAACGTCTCTACACTGGCAAGTTCGGACGCCATGGTGTTGAAGCAATCGATGATGATATTGTAGTTATCGTCGGCAGAAAAGGAACTGATCTCGGGAATGCGAACGCTAAAATCGCCCTTGACGATCTCCTGCGCGGCATCTGAAATTTTCTTTGTGACCTTTTGTGTCGTCAGTTTTCGGCGCACCGTGTCGATCGCGGTATACAGTACGCTGAGGAGGATCACGTTGAGAAAGGTCAGTTTCGCCGCCGTCTGGATATTCTCGTTGGTGAGCCTGAGGTCCAACGTACTTGCCAATACGTTCACGAACAGCATCGTCGTGCAGGACACAAGAAAGGCGGACATCAGGAAAAAGACGAAGTAATTATACAGACCCTGCAATACCTTTCTTTCAAAAGAGCGCTGCTTCATTTGATCACCGCCTTGTAGCCAAGACCGTGTACGGTCTGGATCTCAAAGGAGTCGCACGCCGCGAGTTTGGCGCGCAGTTTGGTCATATACACGTCCACCGTTCTCGTGCCCGTCTGTGTATCCACGTCCCAGAATTCGTCCATCAGTTGTGTGCGCGTAAAGGTCTTTTTCGGATAGGACAACAACTTGTAAAGCAGATCGAATTCTCTTGCCGTGAGCGAGATCTCCTCGCCCGCAAGGGTCGCGCTTCTCTCGTCGGCGTCCATCACAAACGGGCCGACCTCAAGACGACGGCTCGAGGCGATCTTGGAACGGCGAAGCAGTGCGCCGATGCGCAGGAAAAGTTCGTCCAGGTCAATGGGCTTGGTCATATAATCGTCGATGCCGATGCGAAAGCCCCGTTGCTTGGAGGCGAAATCGTCGCGCGCGGTCATGAACAGGATCGGAATATCGTTGTTCAGCGAGCGAACCGTTTTGACAAACTCAAAGCCGTCGATTTCGGGCATCATAATGTCGGATACGATACAGTCGAAGGTGGTCTTATACAGTTCGTCGTACGCGCTCGCCGCGTCAAGACACCCCACCGCCTCATAGCCGCTGTTATTCAAAAAAGAGCACACGCTACGGTTTAGGTCTCTGTCATCTTCTACGATCAGAATCTTGAACATATCCATATCCTCCAAGAGCGCAATTTTTGATGGTACAATGCTATTATAGCACGGAAATGTTAAAGTTTTGTTTGCGTTTTCGCGTTTCGCAAAAAAAGCGAGCCGCATCGCGGCTCGCTCTTGCCGTTTTCCTTACTTTTTTGCCGCCTCAAAGCGTGCGTTTGCCGCCTCGGTTCTTTCCTTTGCGCCGGCAATTCTCGCGTCACGTGCCTCCTGATCCTTTGCGGCTCTCTCGGCGGGGCTCATGTGTGCGTCGTCCCAGGACTTCTTGGCATCGGCCTTCGCCTTCTTGAAGGTGTTGTGGCCTCTGTTTTCCTCGAAGTTGGCTCTGGACTCGGCCTTCACTGCCTGAAATTCTGCCTTATCCACCTCGTGCTGTGCCTTGGCACTCTTCTTCATATCACCGAATGCCTGCTTAAAAAAATTCTTGATACTCATTGTTCCACTCCTTTCAATCGTTTATCATTTTGTCGCTGAGCGCGAGGATCTCCGCGCTGTATGTTTCTTTGCGGCGCCCAAGGAATTTCTTGTGGATCGGATAGTTCACAAGCGTCATGGCAAGACCGATCACGCCGATTACAATACCGGGGAGCATCGCGTTGGCAAGCCCCAACACGGCGCCGATCTCTGTCATCACCAAACTCATGCCTGCTCCCATCACGATGGCACCGATGCTACCGAATACGTAAGAAAATACGTTGACGGGGCGGCGCACCTTGGCGTCAAGCGCACGAAGCGCGTGAAGGTCGGTGGATTCCTTTTCTACGTACTGCGCACGGATTCTCTGCGCAATAAACTGCTGGTCGTTTTTGTTCATGTTCAAACCCTCTCTTTCTGATTGACAAGTACAGTATACGGTGTGGGTGTTTTTGATTTTTTTGCGAAATGTTTGCGTTTTGTTAGAAAAAACGCTGTTCCAAACTATTTCACAGCATCGGTGCGAAAATTCTGACCACCGAGCGGATGAAGCGGGTCAGGGGCCCCGTTTTCAGCATATCGGGGGTGACCTCAATGGACTTTGCCAGCGTATCGTCGATGTCCTTTTTGATATCCCGAATGGCATCACAGCGGTACAGCCATACGCCGTTTTCAAAGTGGTGTACCAGACTGCGATAGTCAAGGTTGATCGTGCCGATCATCGCATACGCATCATCGGCCACGTAACTTTTGGCGTGAATGAAGCCCGGCTCGTATTCGTATATCCTCACGCCCGCCTTCATCAGACGGTGATAAAAACTTCTCGTCATGCCGAACACGAGTTTCTTGTCGGGGATATGCGGCACGATGATGCGCACGTCCACGCCGCGCAAGGCCGCGTTCTCAATGCACTGACACAGTTCGTTGTCAATGATGAGGTAGGGCGTTGTCATATAAACGTACCGCGTTGCGTTGCCGAGTATCGCCTGGATCACGTTCTTGGCGACCCTGCGCTCGTACAGCGGACGCGGACCGTCGCCGAACGGGATCACGTATCCGGCGGCGCGTTTGTCGCTTTGCGCGGGGTAAAGTGCGGGGCTCGTGTCGGGGAGTTGCTTTGCGTGAATGCCGTAATCGGCAAGGAACAGTCTTGTCAGTTCAAAGACGGCTTCGCCCTCCAGGCGAATGGCGGTATCCTTCCAGTGCCCGAAGCGAACTACCTTGTTGATATATTCATCGGCAATGTTCACGCCGCCCGTGTAGCCCACCCTGCCGTCGATCACACAGATCTTGCGGTGGCTTCGGTTATTGAATTCGCCGTCGGCCTGTCCGCGCAAGCGCGAGAACGGCGTGGCCTCTATGCCGAGGGCCGCGAGTTGCTTGTGATAATTTCCGGGGAGCGTGCTCATACAGCCGATGTCATCGTAAAGCACGCGCACCGTGACACCTGCGGCGGCCTTGCGCTTCAGGATCTCCAGGATCGAGTTCCAGAAGATGCCTTCCTCGATGATGAAGTATTCCATAAAAATGAAGTGTTCGGCCTTTTCCAGATCGACAAGCATCGCCTGCCACATCTCCTCGCCCAAGGGATAATAGGTCTGCTCGGTGTTCTGAAATACGCTTGCCTCTGCGATAGAGCAGATCATTTTTGCCTGTGCCGCGGCGTGCGCGTCCTCGCGCTCCAACGCGGCAAGGGCCTCGCCCCCCGTTTTGTAGCGATACTTCTTTAACTCGTCCAAACGGCGAAGGAACTTCTTTTGAAGTTTGCGGGAGTAAAAGAGGAAGTACAGCATAAACCCCGCGATCGGCAATATCAGCACAAACAGCAGCCACGGCACTTTGTAATCGGGATTGTCGTCCGAGGCGATGATCTTGATCACGCAGAAGATCTCGGTGAGGAATGCCGCGATATAAAAATAGGGAATAAAGTAACAGCACGCGATCACGGTGCCGATAATGGCCAGTATTTCAAATAGCGTAATGAGAACGGCCATGATATAACGGACGGGGATATAGTTGTATTCCCGCTCGATCGTCTCTTTGCCGGTGCTTATCTTGTACGTTTTCTTCATAGCTCTGCCCCCAAAAACGTTATATAACGTAAGGATAGCAAAGGGGTGTTGTCGAAAGATTTGCGTTTTGTTTGTGTTTTGTTAAAGCGGCTATAAAAAGAAAACCACGCGGCGACCGCGTGGTTTTCTTGGTGTGTACGGGTAGTGCAGGCGTTTACGCCATCAAAAACAGATACACCAGTACCGTGATCTGCCAGACAAGACCCGTGAGATTGATGAGGTAGAAGTAGATATGCTTGGTTTTGTGTCGGAACGCGCGCATCGCAAGGAGCGCACCCGGTGCACCGCACAAAAATCCCGTGAGCAACAGCACCTTTTCCGAAATGCGCCACGCGCCTCCCTTGGCGCGCTTCTTGTCCGCGCCGTATAACATAAAGGCCGCGAAGGAGCCGACAGTGAAAATGACAAGTGCGATCAAAAAGTACATAACAGACCTCTTTTCCGCCCCGTCAGGGGGCTTTTTTAGATTAGTCGCAGGGCTTACGTGTTGGCTATGAGTGGCGCGTGCGCCTTGTAAAAACGCAAGAGCCACTCTCTTGTGTAGTCAAGACCGCGATCCAGATAGACGGCGGCAATGATGGCCTCCACGTAAAAATCGTGCTCCTTGTGGGGCAGGCGACTGTGCGGGGGCGCGTCCTCGGCAAAATAGCGATCGTTGAAGGCGTAGCGGTGGATCTCCAAGCGGTCGCAGATCGACTTGAGCAGAGCGTTGTTCACCCGCGCGGATTTTTGCGCGGTGATCTCGTCCTTGTCAAGACCCGCAAGGAAGAACTGCTCGGTAAAGATAAGCCCCAGTACCGCGTCCCCCAGCGTGGCCATTTGGTCGTTCTGGTAGTTGGCGTGTCCGCGCTCCTTTTTGCAGTAAAGGGCGCGCGAAAGGTGCGAAAGATCGTGATAGTCGTAGTCCAGTCGCGCCGCCAACTCGTGCATGCGCGCTCTTACGCGTTCCTTACTCGGCATAGGCAACCTCCTTTTTCGCGGCGTGCGCGTGACGGTACGCGAGGGGCGAGCACCCGCATTCCTTTTTGAACAGAGAGGAAAAATATTCCGCGCCCGAGAAACCGCATTCCTCCGCCACGGTGCGCACGGGCATCTCCGTGTTGCACAGCAGGTGTTCCGCTTTTTGCAGACGTAACGTGTTGATATATTGCACGATGGTGATGCCGAATTCGCGGCGGAAGGTCTCGGTCAGCGTGGCCTTGCTACAGTGCAGATTCGCGCCGATATCCGAGAGCGTCAGTTTGCCCTGCAGGTTGTGCTTGATGTAACGCTTGATGAGAAGCCCCAGGGTGATGTCGCCCGCAGGAAACAGGGATTGCATTTCAATATAGGCGCAAACGGTGCGCAAAATCGAGGGAACGGCGTTCAGCGTCGCGCGGGGCAGTTTGGGGAAGGACGTGAGTCGGTCGTGAATGCGTGCCGCGTCCTGCGGCAGGACGGACAGGGCACGTGCACGCACGCTCTCCACGTGCTCAGGGGCCTCGTCCATCACGTTGCTCATCATCAGAAAGCCGTTGAGTTTGTCGGTGTCAAAGATCGGGCAGATCGCGGCAAAAATGCCAAAGGGGCACTCTCTTGCCAGCACGTCGCCGTGGCGCTCGGCCTCGCGGAAAAGCTCGTGGTCAAAGGCAAGACAGCGCTCCCTGGTTCCCGGCGCCGTGTGCAACAGACTGCAAAACGGCTGTGCACCCGCCGTGTGGAACAGCATGCGCCCCTGCGCATCGTACAGATGCACGGCAAGCCCCGTTGCGGCGTGAAGGTCCTGCAACAGTCGGTTGATCGTGAGTCCCATCGGCATCCCTCCTTTCTGCGTCCATTATACGGCACGCACCCCCGTTTGTCAATGTGTTTCTTAAAAATATGCAAAGAAAAGGCCGCCTCTCGCGCGCGTTATGCGCTTTTTTGGAGGAAAACAGTCGATTTCTTAAACAAACCATTCAATTTCCTATGGCGTTTTTCTACAAGGTGTGATACAATGGGCTTGTAAAACTATACGGAGGTATTGAACCATGAAAAGAAGATCTCTGCTTACAGGCGTTGCCTATCACGGCAACCGTATGCCCTCGCACGTGCGTACCGATATGGAGGAAATTGCCCGCGCCGATATGGATATCGTGGTGCACATGTTCTCTCATACTGACTGGGAGCGCCACAAGAAGATCATGAAGGAAAATTTCCGTATCACCGAGGAGTACGGTATGGACGTCTGGGTGGACAACTGGGGCATCGGCGGTGCGCCCGGTGACCGTTCTCACTTCCTTGCCTACCACCCCGAGGCGCATATGGTCTACAACACGGGCGAGTTGCACCCCTATCAGGTCTGCGTCAACCACCCGGCCTACCGTCAGTTCACGCGCGAGTGGCTGGACGCCGTTGCCGAGATCGGCGGCAAGACCATCTTCTGGGACGAGCCCAATATCCCCCGCGATAAGAAGGAGCCCTTCCGCTTCTGCTGCACCTGTCCCACCTGCCGCGAAAAATTCGAGGAAAAATTCGGCCATCCGATGCCCATGGAGCTGTGCGAGGAGGTCGAGCAGTTCCGCACCGACAGCATCGTGGACTACTTTGCCGACGTGACCGAGTACAGCGCAAAGCTCGGCATGAAGAACGCCGCCTGCGTGATGCTGGGCGCACAGCACGGCATCAATCTGGACTCGATCAACCGCCTTTGCAGTCTGCCTCATCTGGACAACCTCGGCTGCGACCCCTACTGGTACGGCAAGAAGGATCTGGAAAGCCCCTATCAGTTCGTTTACGACAGCACCAAGCGCTCGATCGAGAACAGCGACCACTTTGAGAAGGATCACAACATCTGGATCCAGACCTACAAGGTGCCGCGCGGCCGCGAGGAGGAGATCATCGAGGCCACCGAGGCCGCATACGATGCAGGTGCACGCACCATCCTTGCCTGGGGCTATATGGGCAGCGAGTCCAACGACTACGGCGCGGAGAATCCGCTTCGCACCTGGGCGATGACCGTTGAGGCGATGAAGCGCATCCGCGCCGAGGAGCGCGACCGCATTCTTGCCGAGAACCGCAAGAAGTACATGAAATAAAGGAGACGCGTGATGGAAGAGAACGAGAAAAGGACGTTGCGCATCGGCGTCATCGGTCTGCGTCACGGACGCGGCTACCTGACGGCGGCACGTGACCTTGCCGAGGTCGAGGTCACGTCCGTGTGCGACGTGGATACCGAGCGCGTGGACAAGGTCGCCGCCGAGTTTGGCGTGGCGCACACCTGCACGGACTACCGCGAGATGCTCGCGCGCCCCGACGTGGACGCCGTCTGTGTCTGCACGCCCGACCATATGCACCTTGCCATGGTCACGGACGCCTTTCGCGCGGGCAAGCACGTGTTCTGCGAAAAGCCGTTGGCGCTCCGCTCCGACGAGTGTGAGGCAATGCTCTGCGAGGCCGAGCGCACGGGGCTTGTATTTATGATCGGTCAGATCTGCCGCTTCACCCCCGCCTTTGTCAAGGCAAAGAAGATCGTGGACGAGGGCATGATCGGAGAACTCACGTTCGTGGAATCCGAATACGCGCACGATTACTCCTATATGGGCAACGATTGCTGGCGCGCGGATCCCGCCGTGGGGCGCCACGGTGTCACGGGCGGCGGCTGTCACGCCGTTGACCTGCTCCGCTGGATCGCGGGCAACCCCACCGAGGCCTTTGGCTACGGCAACAAGAAGGTGCTGACCGCCTGGCCCTGCGACGATACCAATATCGGTGTGCTGAAGTTTCCGAACGGCGTGCTCGGCAAGGTCTTCGTCTCCACGGGCTGTAAGCGCAATTACACGATGCGTACGGTGCTATACGGCACCAAGGGCACGGTCATCGTGGATAACAAGAGTAGCACCATGTCGCTTTTCCTTGAAAAACTCGGCGATACCGAGTCGATCCTCGGTACCGAAATGAAGAGCGTGGAGATGAAACTCCCCGTGGAGATCGCGCATCACAATATCAAGGGCGAGTTGAAGCATTTTTGCGACGTGCTGCTGCACGGCGCCGAGAATACGCTCCCCGCAAGAGAGGGTGCCGCCACGGTCGCCGTTTGCGAGGCGCTCATTCGCTCTGCCGAAACGGGCAACCCCGAGCCCGTACGCTATCCGCAATAAAGAAAAAAGGAGAACCTCGGTTCTCCTTTTTTTCTTTCTTTCATTTCCTCTTGATGAGTTGCTTCATACGCTGGCGGTAGAGCAGCATGTCGAAGTAGGGGTGCAGCACATCCTCGGTGTGCGAGTGCCAGTCGATCATATCCTCCAGCACGGCGTTTGCCGTGTCATCATCATCGCGCGAGAGCGCGATATAGAACTTTGCCATGCGGCGCACGTGCTCCATGTGGTAGACAAGCAGCTCCCAGGAGCGGCGGTGACAGGGATCCTCGCACGTGGCGGCATTCTGCTCGATCGCCGCGCGGAACTGATCCAGAAAGGCATCGGTGCCGAGAAGCCGCTCACCTGCGCGGCGGTTATTGCGGATACCGACCACGCGCTCACCTGCACCCGTCCCCGTGTCCTGCATCACGATATTGTCACGCGCACGCGTCGCCTCGGGATCAAAGAGCGCAGTGACGCCTTCGCAGTAGGCGCGCGCCACGTCGGCGTCCTTGCCGTAGGCGGCGGCAAAGTAGGCGTCCACAAAGGCGTTGTAGTCCATGTGCTTATTGAACTGCGCCTCGCCGACGATCGCCATCGGCAGGCCCGTGGGGAAGAAGGAACGCTGAGTCTGATCGCTCATGATGCCGTCAAACTCCACAAAGGCAAGGTTGCCGATATCGCGGAAGATGTGCTCCGAGATGCTCATGTGCCCGGGGTCCATAAAGTGATCGGTGTAGAGATAGTATTCGTAGGTGAAGCGCGGGCCGTCAAACACGGGCTTCCACTTGTCCATGAAGGAAAGCGCCATGGCGAAGTTCAGATTGAGGTTGAGGTTGTTGCGCTCGTAGGGGTAGAGTTCGCCTTCGTGACGGGCGGGGGAATAGGTCTCGTTGTAATTGCGCCCCGTGGGTGCCGTTGTCATCACGAAGCGCGCGGGGTTGTTGAATTTCTCGTGTTCGGGCGCCCAGAAGGTGTCGGTGTACATAATGAACACGATGCGCGTGTCAATGCCGCGCGCCGTGAGCGCCGCGTCCAGCTCGTTGAGCATCTGCACGTAGAAGTCGGTGGGGCGCCGCTTGCGGCAGTTTTCGCACTCGCATTGGTTGCCGACGGCATCTGCCAGCCAGACGTGCAGGAAGTCGATGTAGGGCTTGCGCTCCAGATAACTCACGAGCCAATTCACCTGATCGGCGCGCGCGCGATCGTTCGAGAGGCAGATCTGCGTGAAGTTGGGGGAGTTCTTGAACAGCCCTCGCTCGCCCTTCACCAGCGCCGTGGCCTCCCTCGCTTGCTCACTTAACTCGTAAACGTCCGCATACGTCTTGTAGTGAATGCCGTAGGGCTCCAACTGATAGCCGTGACCGAGCGCGTGGAGTTGCAGACCGCATTTCTTGATCGTTTTTTCAAGGCACGCCACGTACTCGCCCACCTGCTCAAAGGTGGTGCCGTCGTCGGTCTTCACCGTGCTGTGCGCGTGCTTGTACCAGCGGCTCATATAGTTGTAGGGAATGACCTGCTCCATCATAAACATATTCATGCCGACCTTGGGCATCCACAGGATCATGTCGCGCACGTGCTCAAAACTCACCGCACCCTCGATGCACTCACCGCGGAAGGGGTAGTCCGCCTTTTGACGGGAGGTGTAAGTGTGATTTCTCATACCGTGACGGGGGATATACGCGCCCTCGTCCCCGGGGCGCACCCACATACAGCCCGCGGATTTGAGGTAGTTGTAAACACCCATCAGCACACTGCGCTCGTTGCTGCCCGCGATATAGCCCGAAAGTGCCTCCACGCGTGCGTCGATCACGTCGTCAATGATGGCATCCTGTACGTCGCTCTCGTCAAGCGAGAGGTCGCAAAGCAGCCCCAAGGTAATACCGTCTGTTCCCTGATCGGTGGTAACGGTGGCGCACACGTCGTCCATTCGCAGGAGGTACTTTTGCAGTTCCTCGGCGGCGTAGCGCATGGTTTCGGTGTCTCTTGTAATGCGGATATACATAACAAGTCCCCTTTTCTTCGTTTTCTTTATTGTAGCCCAAGGGCGTGCCAAAGTCAACCCCTCAAGACAAAATTCGACACGGTGCATATACTGTATTGAGGTCTGCCTCGGGGCGGACCTCAATCAAAGAGAAAGGCAGATACCATGTATTCCGATGAGAATTTGATTTTGCAACTGGCAGGGCTTGTGCCCGCGCCCGTGGCCGAACAGGGGACAGGCGGCGAGCATACGCACAGCACCTGGGGCCTTAAGGGTGACTGGCCGCTCGCCAGTGTGTACGCGCCGCTGCAGGAGTGGCGCGATGCCTACGATGAGGAACAGGCGCTCTCGCGCGGCACGCTGTTTCGTGAGTTGGATAAGCCCTTTTTGGGGCGGGAGGTGACGCGATGACGGGCAGATGCTGTCGCGGTCAGGGCAGTGCCAACTGTGCACAACTCAAAAACCGCTTGCAGGCAGTGGATTTCGCGCTGGTGGAGACCGTGCTCTATCTTGACGCATACCCCACCTCGGAAAAAGCCCTTGCCTACTATCACAAACTGATGGCCGAGCGCGAGATGCTCGCCGAGGCGATCCACAAAAACTGCGGTCCCACCACCGCAAGAGACAACAAGAGCACGACCGAGTGGGATTGGATCAAGAGCCCCTGGCCTTGGCAACCCGAAGCAAATTAAGGAGGGCAAGTGTATGTGGAGTTATGAGAAAAAACTGCAGTATCCCGTCAAGATCAAAAATCCCAACCCCAAGCTCGCGCAGGTGATCATTTCCCAACTCGGCGGCCCCGATGGGGAGCTCGCCGCTTCGATGCGCTACCTGCATCAGCGCTATTCCAGCCCTTACGACGAGGTCACGGGCATTCTCACCGACGTAGGGACGGAGGAACTGGCCCATCTGGAGATGGTGGCCGCGATCCTGTACCAACTCACGCGCAACCTCTCCGAGGAGGAGATCAAAAACAGCCCCTTCGCCACGTATTTCGTGGACCATACCACGGGCCTGTACCCCGTGGCGGCATCGGGCACGCCCTTTGATATGAAGTACGTGGGCGTGAAGGGCGATATCCTCACCGATCTGCACGAGGATCTCGCCGCCGAGCAGAAGGCGCGCACGACCTATGACAATATCCTGCGGCTTGCCGACGATCCAGACGTCAAGGAGCCCATCAAGTTCCTGCGCCAGCGCGAACTGGTGCACTTTCAGCGCTTTGGCGACGCCATTCGCATCGCGCAGGATCGCCTGGACGGCAAGAATTTCTATGCCTATAACCCCTCTTTTGACAAGGTAAACGGCGTATTCCGTAAGAGCAAATAACAAACACACGGGACGGCTTGTTATAACAAGCCGTCCTCTTTACTTTTTTGGCATTTGGTAGTATAATATAAGTGTTTCAAGAAAAGTTCCGCAAGGAGTGTACTATGAACATCGTCACGATCACCTTGAATCCCGCGTTTGATATCCATTGCTTTACCGAGCGCTTTGCGCCCTTTCACGAAAATCTTGTAGAGATCACGAAACGGGACGCAGGCGGCAAGGGCGTCAACATATCGCGCGCGCTCACGGCAAACGGCGTGGCGAATACGGCACTTGTCGTGCTGGGCGAGGAAAACGCCGAGGATTTCAGCCGTTGCCTTTCCCGCGGGGGACTTTGCACCAAGGAGATCCGCGTAAAGGGCCGTATTCGGGAGAATATCACGCTCCATACAAAGGACGCGCCCGAAACAAGGATCAGTTTTTCGGGGGGTGCCGCCGATGATGCGCTGCTCGAAAAGGTACAGGAAGCCCTGGGAGATCTTGTCGGCGCGGACACGGTGGTGACCTTCACGGGTAGAGTTCCCGAGGGAATTTCGCTCGCGGCGGTCAGGCGTATGCTCCTTGACCTGCGGGCAAAGGGCGCAAAACTTGTGATCGACTCAAAATCCTTCACCCTGGAGGATCTTGTCGCGTGCCGCCCGTTTTTGATCAAGCCCAACGAGGAGGAGATCGCGCTGTACGTGGGCGGCAGGGTGGACGACCTTGAAACGGCGGCGACTGCGGCAAACGCCTTGGGCGCACAAGGGATCGAGAACGTGATGATCAGTCTTGGCGCAAAGGGCGCGGTCCTGTGTGGTCCCGAGGGTTGCTTTGTTGCCACCGCACCCACGGTCAAGGTGCGCTCCACCATAGGCGCGGGCGACAGCGCCATCGGCGGCTTTTTGGCCGCCCTGCAGAGCGGCGCTTCGCAGGCCGAACTGCTGAAGACCGCCGTTTGCTACGGTAGCGCCGCGTGTATGACCGAGGGCACCGACCCGCCGTCGTCGGCGGACCTCGCGGCACTGCTCCCTCAGATCCAAATCACGCGCATATAAAACGCAAAAAGGGGACACCGCCGACGGCGGTGTGCCCTTTTGTTATCGTGTCAGGAAAGATGCGCGGTTTCGTGGTGTTCGTGCTCGTGAATGTTCTTCTCGTAGAAGATCTTGACGAGGTTGATCAGTTTCATCACCATGCGCCCGTCGTCGGGATAGCAACGGTAGATGTCCTTGCCGTGCTGAATGTCAAAGTGGCGCCCGGGGCCGAAGGGGAGAGACGCAAAGGTGGTGATGGGCACGTGCAACGAGAGCACCTCGCCCTTGACTACGCCCTCGATCTCGAAGCCCTCTTCGGTGAGCGAGATGTTTGCCTCGCCCGCGTCGCGGAACTTGCAATTTTCGTAGTCGATCATACGGATCGTGGCGTGACAGGAAATGCCTGTTTCCACACCGTCCAGCACCTTTTGCCTGAGATCCTCGTAGATCATGCGGCTCCAGTCGGACACGTAACGTATCTCCTCGCCCACGCCCTTTTCGTTGTGCAAAAAGCCGTAAGCGTCACTCGTTTGCCGGAAGCCGCACGCCGTGCAGTAAAGCGTGGTCTTGTCCTTTACCTGCATGCTGAACTCTGTCTTGCAGTGCGGGCACTGATACACCACGTGTTCCAGGCCCTCCACGTTGTCGCCGTGGCGGTAGCGGACCTTCAACTGCTCTTGCTCGCGGTAGGCGTCAAAGAGCAGTGCCTCCTCGGTACGCTCCCGCACGGTGTCAAGGTCTGCATCGTGCAACTCCTCCTTGGTGAACAGGAGGTAAATGTCCAGATAGGTTCTGCCGGGGCGCGCCTTTTTTGCCCACTTGGGCTTGGCAAAATAGGTGCCCTGCGTTCTGGCTACGTAGATATCCGCGCGCGTCCATTTGAGGAACTGGAAGGTGGCACGCGGCAACGGGGTGGAGAGTCCGTCCTCGCACATAAGGCCCGCAGGATAGATGACCAGGGGGCGTCCCGCGTCCAGCACCGCACGCATCAGTTTCATATCCGTGAGCGTGGTCTGGAACTGTTGCTTGGGGATCACGCCGATCTTCTTCATCGGCGAGCGCAACGGCAAGGTATTGAAAAAGCAGTCGCTGATCACAAAGTGCATCGGCTCGCACGTGGCGCCGATGAGATTGATAAAGTCCAGTGCCGCCTGATGGTTGGCGATTACAACAAAGGGGCCTTTTTTGCCCTTGATCTCATTGCGCAAGATCTTGGGGCGGAAGAGGTATTTGGAAACGGTGCCTGCGGCAAACTGCGTCACGCGGTACCAAAAACGGCTCGGCTTTGCCAGCTGCATATCATCACCTCACTCAAATTGTCACGGCGCGCACGCGCGCCTTTTTCTTATTATACCACAAAACGTTACAAAAATCAACAAATGAATATTACTGTGACAGTTTCGCCTGTTTTGTTTGCATTCGCCGCCAGTTGAAAAAGCCGTACAAGTCGTTCGCAAAGAACATCACAAAGCAAACCAGCATCGGCAGGCAAGACACGTCCGTAAGGGCCGCCAGTGCCCACAGGACGATCAACACCAGATCGTTTGCGGCATAGGCGAGCGCATAGTAGGGACTGCGGCAAAACACCAGATACGCGGCGGCAAAACTGGTGGTGACCGATACCGTGCTCACCGCGAGATTCGCGTTCCCCAGTGCCCCCAGAATGAAGTAGAAGGCCACGCTGACGGCAAGATCGCCAAAGATCAGAACAAGGATCTGCGATCGGCGCAGACGGCTGACCTCCACCTCGCCCGAATCCTCGTAAGGGTGTCGGAGCCAGGAGACAAGGGACACCGCGGCCATGGGCAGAGACATACCCACGTAGGTGATCAGTTCGCCGTAATAGCGGAAGTGGAAGGAGATGATGCCGTAAATGGCGGCAAACACAATGCAAAGCAGTTGCCCCAGCCACGCGCCTTTGGCCACGAAGATCAGTGCCGTGACCCCCACAAGCGAGGCCGCAGTGGAGAGCAGATCCTCGCCGCCCGTGGCAAGCGAGGACGCTGTGATGGCGACAAGTGACGTGAGCCAGAGCCCCCATTCAAACCGTGTGAGGGTGGCAAAGGGATTGTGATGCTTCATAGTGCCTCCGTCCGTTTCAAAATCCTTGTAGAGTATAGCACATACGCACGTTTTTGTCAATGGCAAGATAATACAAGGTTGATGTCATATTGTCAATATATTTATATCTTTTGGAATAATATTGTGCTAAAATGGTGGCAATAACGGATCGGTTGCGCCCACGCGCGGCCGCCCCGATGACAAAAGGAGAAACAATATGAAAAGAAAGACAGTCACGCTCACGCTTGCCGTGGAACAGCACCTTGCCGACAACGCAAGAAAACTTGCCGACCTGCTCGCGTTTTGCGAGGGTGACGGTATCACCGTCACGGCCGTGCAGGACTCCAAAAACGGCGTGGTACTGAAGGACGGCAAGGCCGTCATTCACTACACGAAACCCCACGTGTTTTACCGCGAACTCGGCGTACTGTGCGAGAACGCGCGCAAGTGCGTCGCGTTCGAGATCTTTGAAGATGCCTACTTTGAGGAACTCTCGGTGATGATCGATACCTCCCGTAACGGTGTGGAAAAAGTCGATAACGTCAAGCGTATGATCGAGGTCCTTGCCGTGATGGGCTACAGCATGATGATGCTGTACACCGAGGACACCTTCCATATCGAGGGTCGCCCCTACTTTGGCTATATGCGCGCCCGCTATACCCCTGAGGAGCTGCGCGAGATGGACGACTACGCCTATTCCTTCGGCATTGAGGCGATCCCGTGCATCGAGTGCTACGGTCACATGAACCGTTACCTCATCTGGCCCGAGGCCAAGCCGATCAAGGACACCAAGATCATTCTGCTTGCCCGTGAGGAGCAGACCTTTGAGTTCCTCGATCAGATGATCCGTTCGATCTCCTCCTGCTTCCGTTCCAAGCGGATCCATATCGGTATGGACGAGGCGTGGGATATGGGACGCGGCGCGTTCCTCGATAAGCACGGCTACGTGCCGCCCGAGCAGATCTTTGCCGAGTACATGGAGCGCCTCATCGGCATCACCAACAAGTACGGCCTGCGCCCCATGATGTGGAGTGATATGTACTGGCGCAACGTCGCCTCCTACGGTGGCGACCCCGATCGCTGTATGCTCCCCGACGAGATCGTGGCGAAGATCCCGCCCGAGGTCGAGCTTGTGTACTGGCACTACGGCGAGCAGCCCTACTCGGATCACTATATGCTTCAGGCACACAAGGCCACGGGCCACAACGTCATCTACGCGGGCGGCAACTGGGGCTGGATCGGCCATTTCCCCGAGAACCATTACGCCATGCTGACCACGCGCTTTGCGCTTGAGGGCTGCCGCAAGGCAGGCGTGAAGGAGGCGATGCTCACGCTCTGGACCAACGATAACGCCGAGAACGATCTGTTCGGCAGTCTGCTGTCGCTGTCCTTCTTCGCAGAGAACTGCTACAACAAGGACGTGACCGAGGCGGAACTGAGGGAGCGCTTTGCCGCTTGTACTGGCGGCGAGTGGGACGCGTTCCTCACGATGAGCAACTACCACAACAACTTCGAGAACGAGGAGCGCTTTGAGGGCAAGAAGAACTACCCCAACCGCTTCCTTGGCAAGCCGCTGTTCTGGCAGGACATTATGGACGGTCTGTACGACACGCACCTGTTTGAGCAGCCGATGAGCGGTCACTACGCCGCCAGCGCCGACACGATGAAGCAGTATCTTGATGCGGATCGCGACGGCCGTTGGGCCTACCTGTACGAGTACGCCTACCGCGTATTCGATTATCTCGCCACCAAGACCTGGATCGCGGAGCGCCTGGTGCCCGCATACCGCGAGAACGACCGCGATATGCTCGCCCTGATCGCAAGCGACAAACTCCCCGAGCTGAAGCAAAAGACGGTTGCCGTGCACGAGGTGCACAAGGCCATCTGGATGGCAGGCCGCAATATGATGGGCTGGGCGAATATGGACGTACGCTACGGCGGTATGGCATCGCGCTGCGACACGGTCAAGATGCAGCTGGAGCGCTATCTTGCAGGTGTTGACACGGTGCTCACCGAGCTGGAGGAGCCCCGCCTTTATAAGAAACTCAGCGGCTTCGTGCATTACAGCAACATCGTCACCCCCAACGAAAAGATCTGACAAAAGCACACCCGTCCGAGGGGATATCCCCTCGGA
>JAZSGQ010000076.1:0-20905 GCA_045532805.1 Eubacteriales bacterium | reverse complement strand
GGCTGATGAGGGAAAAATCCCCTAGCCGGGGGGCTTGATTTTTGCACATTCCGTCTTATTTGCCGGGGGACGCGGTATCCGCGCCGTCGCCGACAAGCCCCAGACGGGCGGCGGCATCCTGGCGCATCTTATATTTGAGCACCTTGCCTGCCGCATTCATCGGGAAACTGTCAACGAATTCGATATATTTGGGCACCTTGTGGCGTGCCATGCTGGCCTTGATATAGGCGGTCATTTCCTCCACCGTCACGCTACCCGGCTCTTTGAGAATGATGCAGGCCATGATCTCCTCGCCGTACTTCTTGTCGGGCACGCCGATCACCTGCACGTCCTTAGTCATCGGATGGGTATAGATGAACTCCTCGATCTCCTTGGGGTAGATGTTCTCACCGCCGCGAATGATCATATCCTTGAGACGTCCCGTGATCTTGTAGTAACCGTTTTCATCACGGCAAGCAAGGTCACCCGAATGGAGCCAACCGTCCGCGTCAATGGTGTCGCGCGTCGCATCGGGCATTTTGTAGTAGCCCTTCATGGTGTTATATCCCTTGGCGCAGAACTCGCCGTTCACGCCGGGACCCACCTCTTCTCCGGTCTCGGGATCCACGATCTTGCACATCACGTGCGGGAACGCGTTGCCCACCGTTTCGGTGCGCACCTCCAACGAATCCGTCCAGGTGCTCATCGTGTTACCCGGCGCACACTCCGTCTGACCGTACACGCTCACAATACCCGTCATATTCATTTCATCGGGGCGCGCGGCGCGGCGCATCAACTCGGGAGGACAACCGGCACCTGCCATAATACCCGTTCTCATATGTGAGAAGTCGGTACTACGGTAGTTCGGGTGGTTGAACATCGCAATAAACATGGTCGGCACGCCGTTGAAGCAGGTGATCTTCTCCTGATTGATGCACGCCAGCGACGATTTCGCCGAGAAATACGGCATCGGGCACATCGTCGTACCGTGCGTCATCGACGAGGTCATCGAAAGCGTCATACCGAAGCAATGGAACATCGGCACCTGGATCATCATACGGTCCGCCGTGGAAAGGCCCATACGATCGCCGATACACTTACCGTTGTTCACAACGTTGTAGTGCGTCAGCATCACGCCCTTCGGGAATCCCGTAGTGCCCGAGGTGTACTGCATATTGCACACGTCACTGGGCTTCACGGCCGCCGCCATTCTGGCCACCTGCTCGCGGCTGACAAGATCGTAACGCGCCATTGCCTCATCAAACGTGAGACAGCCCTCCTGCTTGAAGCCGACCGTGATCACGTTGCGCAGGAACGGAAGTTTTTTGGCGTGCAACGGCTTGCCGGGCACGGTCTGCCCCAGTTCGGGGCAGAGCGTGTTGATGATCTCTTTGTAGTTGGAGTCAAGACAACTCTCGATCATCACGAGCGTGTGCGTATCCGATTGACGGAGCAGATACTCCGCCTCGTGAATTTTGTAGGCCGTGTTGACGGTCACAAGCACCGCGCCGATCTTGGTGGTTGCCCAGAAGGTGATATACCAGGCGGGGAGATTGGTTGCCCAGACCGCCACCTTGGAGCCCGCCTTGACGCCGAGCGAAACGAGCGCGCGCGCAAAACGGTCTACGTCCTCGCGAAACTGTGCATAGGTGCGGGTGTAATCCAGCGTGGTGTACTTGAAGCAGTACTGATCGGGAAACTCGTCCGCCACTCTGTCCAGCACCTGTGAGAAGGTGAGGTCGATCAACTCGTCCTTTTTCCAGACGTACTGTCCCGTGCCGTCATGGTTGAAATACAGATTTTTCTTCATATCCCGCGTCGAGTGGAAGCGAGACATATAGTTCACAAAATGAGGGAAAATGATCTCGGGATCCTGCAGATCCTCCAGCCATTCGGGCTTCCATTCCAGTGAAATGAAGGCATCGTAGTTCACCGAGGAAAGGGCGCGCATCACGTCCTCAATGGGCATTGTGCCCTCGCCGATAAGCTGGTACGCACCGCTGTCGTCCGAGTCGCGCAGGTGCACGTGTGCCACGTACGCGCCAAGATTTTTGATGGTCATATCTCCCGTCTCGCCATGATCACGGTAGGGGTGATGCACGTCCCAAAGCGCCGCAAGATGATCGCTTGCAAAACGGTCAAGTGTGGCGCGCAAGCGCGCGGTGTCGGCGTAAATACCGCTGGTCTTGAGCAGAATGCTGACGTTCTTCTCGGTGGCAACGGGCAGAAGTTCGGTGAGCGCGGCGTGCACCGCCGTCTCATCGTCATGCAACGCACAAACCACCACGTAAGGAATCCTTGCATCGTGCGCGATCTCGATCAAGCCCTTGATCGTCTGCACCGCATTCCCGTCGGACGAGACGTCCAGCGAGGTATCCAGACAAGGGATAGAGATCCCGCGATCACGCAACTGCCGCACGGTAGCGGCAATGTTGTATTTGTGGAAAGGACCGCCCTTTTGTGTGAGCGGATCAAACTTGGCAAGGTTGTAGACTTCTACACCCGCAAATCCCATATCAGAGGCAACGTCCAACATTTCCTCAAAGGAAAGATTGGGCCAACCTCTGGTAGAAAAGGAGAATTTCATTCAATTTCCTCCTCATAAACGATTTTATTCAGGGCGCTCAGATAGGCCTGAATGCCGGCGCCCACGATATCGGTAGAAATACCTCTGCCCGAGTAGACCTTTCCGCCCGAGCGGAGTTTGACCACCGTCTGGCCCATTGCCTCACGACCCTCGGTCACCGCCTGAAGTTGGAAATCGTCCAGTTCGTAATGACAACCCGTGATCTTCTCGATCGCCTGGAACGCCGCATCGATCGAACCGTCTCCGATGTAGACGCCCTCCACGGTATCACCCTTGCGCGTGAGTTTAATGTGTGCCGTCGCAGAAATGGTGTTGCCCGAGGTGATCACGTAGGTGTCGAGTTTGTAGGTGGCGGGAACCTGCATCGCAGAGGAAGCTACGATCGCGTCCAGTTCCTTGAGACTTACCTTTTCTTTTCTATCCGCGATCTGCTTGAATGCGGCGTACACCTTTTGCGTGTCCTCATCGGAGAGATCGTAGCCAAGGCGCACTGTTGCCGCAGTCACTGCGTCCTCGGTATCGTGCACGGTAAGGAAAACGTCGTTCCCTTCGTCGTCGGCAGTGGTCGCGGCTTTGTTCTTGCTTGTCTGGCACAACCACTCGATCTGCGAGGTGATCCTGCCCAGTTGCGTTGCATTCACGGCGGTCGTGGCACCCAGCGTATCCGCTTTAGCGGTGAGAATACGCACCACGCTCGCAAGAGACGCTTCGCGATCCGTGTGTGCCGACGCACGGATCTGCACGGCACCCTCGGCAACCGCCATCACGGCAGTGGCGTTGGCCATCGCAATATCGTTGGAGCAACAAACGCCGAGATTCACCTCACGAAGCGCGGGGATCGCCTCATACTGCGCACGGACAAATGCGGCGAATTCAGAGGGCAGCATCGTACCCGCCGTGTCACACAGCGTCACGGTGGTCGCACCCGCATCGATCGCGGCTTCGATGGCTTTTACAAGGAAATCGCCCTCGCTGCGGGTCGCGTCGCCCGCCACAAATTCTACGTCAGGGCAAAGCGCACGGCAAGCGGCAACCGTCTCGCCGATTGCGGCGAGCATCGTCTCCGGCTTCTTATGGAAGAGGTATTCGATCTGCACGGGGCTCGTCGCGGCCAAAACCTGAAGGCGCGGATTCTTCGCGTCTTTGAGGGCCTGCCACGTGCGCTCCAGGTTATCCTTGTCCTGCAGTGCAACGGGGACGGCGATACGGCTGTTGCCAACTGCCGCCACGATCGATTTGATCAGAAGCGCATCAACGCGAGAATTCTTAATGCCGTCCAGTTCGATGATGTCTACGCCCAACTTGTCCAGTAGTTTGGCAAGTTCGATCTTTTCCTTAAACGTAAGACGCAGTTCCTCTGCGGTCTGCTTTATCGTTGCATCGCTGATTGCAATTTTTCTCATCATCTGCATATCTCCTCCTTTTCAACAAAAAAATCCCTGAGCCATTACACGGCTTCAGGGACGAAATATATTCGCGGTACCACCCTGATTATCCCCTTGGAAAGGAAAATCACTCAAAAGCCCCTATCAGGGCCTGGCCCTATAACGGGGGCAACCGTGTCTCATTACTGACTTTCGCGTTGACGAGACCGACTCGGGAAGAAGAGCACCCATACCGTCTGCATCGGCTCGCACCAACCGCCGATTCTCTGTGCCATTCGCATAAGGGGCAAGATTTCCGTCATTGTCTTTTTTGCGTTTTGATAGATATATTTTACTCGCCAAACGGTAGTTTTGTCAATAGGGAATGTCACAAATCGCAAGGTTTGGCGACAACGCACAAAGACAAGCATCGAGCATTGTCAAATATTGTGCATTTTTCTGGTGAAAAAGTGTTTGACATTTTTGTAAAGCAGTGATAAAATGTATACATAGTATCAATGCAAAGACTGTGACGGAGACGGTAGGGCGTAATACGCATACAGAGAGTCGGCGGAGGGTGCGAGCCGATTGCAAAAAGCCAGTCTACCCATCACTCCCGAGTTGGAGATCTGAGCAAGGGTTAAGGTCTCACGTTCCCCGCGTTAAGGGTAGGAGCTTGTTTGAGCTCCGAGCGACGGTTTTCCGTAATATGAGTGGTACCGCGGGTGTTTTATCTCGTCTCAGGATCTTTGTATCTTGGGGCGTTTTTTGTTTTAAAAATCAGAAAGGAGTTTTTGCCATGACCAACAGATCGGACCTCCATCAACTTGAAAAAATCGCGCTTCGTATACGCGAGATGCGACAGATTATGGGCTACACTGCGGCACAAATGGCAGAACTGACCGAAATTTCCGAGGAACTGTATACCTCGTATGAATCCGGCGGCATCGATCTTCCCTTCACTTTTATTCATAAATGCGCCAAGGTGTACGGCATCGAGATCACTGACCTCTTGGAGGGACACAGCGCAAAGCTCTCCGGCTATTCCGTCACGCGTCGCGGCGAGGGACTGACCACCGCCGCCGAGGACGGCATCACGATCCAGGCACTCGCCTCTCAGTTCCGCAAGAAACTGGCTACGCCCTACTGGGTGACCTATCAGTATTCCGAGGAACTTCAGCACACCCCCATCAGCACGGTTACGCACGCCGGCCAGGAATTTGATATGGTCATCAAGGGCTCCCTGCGTTTCCGCGTTGGCGAGCGTGAGGAGATCCTGCGCGAGGGCGATAGCATCTTCTTCAAGTCCTCTACCCCCCACGGTATGATCGCCATTGACAACGAGGACTGCGTTTTCCTTTCCGTCGTCATGGCAAGCGACGCCACCGACCAGCCGATGTACATCGGCACGGGCTCGACCTCGGGTGTCAAGGAGCCGCTCCTTTGCGAGAAGTTCATTCGCACCAAAGAGGACGAGAACGGCGTTCTGCTTGATATCGACTACACGGACGCAGACAAATACAACTTCGCATTCGATACGGTCGACGAGATCGCACGCCGCGAGCCGAGCAAACTCGCCATGATACACGTTGCCAACGATATGACCGAGCGCCGCTTCACCTTCAAGGACATCAAGGACGCTTCCTCGCAGAGTGCGAACTATTTCAAGTCGCTCGGTATCAAAAAGGGCGATCGCGTGCTGCTTGTGCTCAAGCGCCACTATCAGTTTTGGTTCGCGATCCTTGGTCTGCATAAACTCGGTGCGATCGCGATCCCCGCAACCAATCAGCTTCTCGAGCACGATTTTACCTACCGCTTCAAAGCGGCGGGCGTCAGTGCGATCCTCTGCACCGCCGACGGCGATACCGCCCGACAGGTCGAACTCGCCGAGAACGCCTGTGAGTTGTCGCTCACGAAGATCCTGGTCGGTGGAGAGCGTGAGGGTTGGCATAATTACGATGCCGAATACGCACTCTTCAGCCGTCGCTTCCTGCGCACGGAAGATGCGCCTTGCGGTAACGATCCGATGCTGATGCTCTTCACCTCGGGCACCACGGGATATCCCAAGATGGCACTGCACTCTCACAAGTACGCACTCGGCCACTTCGTCACCGCGAAGTACTGGCACCTGTGCGAGAAGGACGGCCTGCACTTCACCATTTCGGAAACGGGCTGGGGCAAGGCACTGTGGGGCAAACTCTACGGCCAGTGGCTCTGCGAAGGCGCGGTATTCACCTACGACTTCGACCGTTTCGATTCCGCCAAGATCCTTCCCCTCTTTGCAAAATACAAGATCACGACCTTCTGTGCACCGCCCACGATGTACAGAATGCTCATCAAGCAGGATCTGAACCAATACGATCTTTCCTCGATCCGCCACGCGACCACCGCGGGCGAAGCGCTCAATCCCGAGGTATTCTATCAATTTGAAAAAGCAACGGGACTGCGCATTGCCGAGGGCTTCGGTCAGACCGAGATGACGCTTGGCATCGCCAACCTGCTCGGTACACAACTCAAGCCCGGCGCTATGGGCAAGCCCGTGCCCGGATACGGCATTGACCTCGCCGACGCAGACGGCAATCCCGTGCCTGACGGCGTCAACGGCGAGATCGTCATTCGCACCGAGCCCAAAACAAGTTGCGGCGTCTTCCTTGGCTACTACCGCAATGAGGAAGCCACGCAAAACGTCTGGCACGACGGCCTGTATCACACGGGCGACCTTGCCTGGCGTGACGAGGACGGCTACTACTGGTATGTCGGCCGCGCGGACGACGTGATCAAGTCTTCCGGCTACCGCATCGGCCCGTCCGAGATCGAGCCCACGATCATGGAACTTCCCTACGTACTGGAATGCGGCGTTTGCGCCGCCCCCGGCGAGGTCAGAGGCCAGGTCGTCAAGGCGTGCATCGTGCTTGTCCCGGGTAAGGAAGGCACCGAGGAACTGAAAAAAGACATTCAAAACTACGTCAAACTTCACACGGCACCCTACAAGTATCCGCGTATCGTTGAATTCCGCAAGGAGTTGCCCAAAACGATCAGCGGCAAGATCATGCGCAACAAGCTGTAAGAACGCGATGATGCGATCACAATAAAGGATAACGTAATCTATGGATACAATGGAACGCAAATTAAAACAGATCGCCGACCGAATTCGCGAGCTGCGTCTTGTGACGGGTATTACCGTTGCACAGATGGCAGAGCGTACGGGTATGAGCGAGAGCGAGTACGAGGCATGCGAGAACGGTAATCAAACGCTCAGCATCGCATTCCTGTACCACTGTGCACTCATTTTCGGCGTCGATATGAGCGATATTCTCGAGGGTAAGAGCCCCAAGCTCCGCTCCTATGCGCTCACAAGAAGAGGCGCAGGTCAGAGGATCGAGGAAGCGCACCACATGGTGGGCTACAACCTGGCATCGGGCTTCCGCAACCGTATCGCACTCCCCCTTTACATGGAGATGAACTACCACGAGGGCGCGGAGAACGAAAAGATCGAGCAGGTCACGCACGAGGGTCAGGAATGTGATATCGTCATCACGGGTCGCATGAAGATCCAGATAGGTGACAACACCGAGATCCTGGGCCCCGGCGACTGTATCTACTACGATTCGGGCATGCCGCACGGTATGATCGCCGTGGGTGGTGAGGACTGCACCTTCTACGCCATCGTACTGCGCAATCAGGCGGCGCGCGAGGGCGAGCAGGCGGCCGCTTCCACGGAGCAGGCCAAGCGTCGCGACGAGGACACCCAACAAAGAATTTATCACGATTTCATCACTCCCACCGAGAAGGACGGTATCCTCACGGGTATCTCCTTCAAGAACGAGGAATCCTTCAACTTCGCCTTTGACGTGGTGGATGAGCTCGGCACGCGCAAGCCCGATAAGCTCGCCATGCTGCACGTCAGCGAGGACGGCACCGAGCGCCGCTTCACCTTCCGCGATATGAAGCGGGAATCCGCGCGCGTTGCCAACTATTTCACGTCTCTTGGCATCAAACGCGGCGACCGCGTGATGCTGGTGGAGAAGCGCCACTATCAGTTCTGGTTCTCGATCCTGGCACTCCACAAGATCGGCGCTGTTGCCATTCCCGCGCCCAATCAGCTTCTGGAAAAGGATTTCGAGTACCGCTTCCGCGCAGGCGGCATCAAAGCGATCGTCTGTACAGCAGACGGTGACGTGGCAAACGCCGTCGATGCGGCGGCCGCAAAATGCGAGGGACTTTCTCTCAAGATCCTCGTGGGCGGTAGCCGAGAGGGCTGGCACAACTTCGACGAGGAGTACGGTCTGTACAGCAGTCACTATCTGCGCACAGCGGACACGCCCTGCGGTAGCGACCCGATGCTGATGTTCTTCACTTCGGGCACCTCGGGCTATCCGAAGATCGCGGCGCATAACTATAAATATCCGCTCGGCCACTTCATCACCGCCAAGTATTGGCATCAGGTCAATCCCGACGGATTGCACCTCACCATCTCCGACACGGGTTGGGCCAAGGCACTGTGGGGCAAACTCTACGGCCAGTGGCTCTGCGAGGCGGCAACCTTTGTATATGACTTTGACCGCTTCGATGCGGAAAAGATCCTGCCGCTGTTCAAACAATACAATATCACCACCTTCTGCGCACCGCCCACGATGTACCGCATGCTGATCAAGCAGGATCTCTCCCGCTTCGATCTTTCCAGCATCGAGCACGCATCGACCGCGGGCGAAGCGCTCAATCCCGAGGTCTTCCGCCAGTTCGAGAGGCACACGGGGCTTGAGATCATGGAGGGCTTTGGCCAGTCCGAGAGTACGCTGATCATCGGCAACCTCGCAGGTGACAGCTACAAGATCGGCTCCATGGGTAAACCTGTACCGCTCTATGACGTGCATCTGCTGAGCCCCGATGGCGAGGAGGTCGGCGTCGGCGACAGCGGCGAGATCTGTATCAATATCAAAGACGGACTTCCCTGCGGTCTTGCGTATGCCTATGAAGGCAATCCCGAGATCACGGCAGAGACCTGGCGCGACGGCTTCTATCACACGGGCGACCTTGCCTGGCGCGATGAGGACGGCTTCCTTTGGTACGTGGGACGTGCCGATGACGTCATCAAATCCTCCGGCTACCGTATCGGCCCGTTCGAGATCGAGAATGTCATCATGGAACTTCCCTACGTGCTGGAGTGCGGTGTTTCCGCCGCTCCCGACGAGATCCGCGGACAAGTGGTCAAGGCAAGCATCGTGCTGATCAAGGGTTACGAGGGCACCGACGAACTGAAAAAGGAAATTCAGAACTACGTCAAGTCCCGCACGGCTCCTTATAAGTATCCGAGAATTGTGGAATTCCACGAGAGTCTGCCCAAGACGACAAGCGGCAAGATCATCAGAAAAAAACTTTGATCTCTCGCGCTTTGCAAGTCAAGGATAACAACGAACTATGGAACATAAAAGATTAACGCTTTTTGCAGGACATTACGGCAGTGGCAAAACCAACATTGCCGTCAACTATGCCATGCATCTGGCAAGAGAGGGCAAGCAAGTCTGCATTGCCGATCTCGATATCGTCAACCCGTATTTCAGAACCAAGGATAGCGAGCGTGAACTCGCACAACTCGGCATCACGTTGATCTCCCCGCGCTACGCCAACACGAACGTCGATCTCCCCGCCCTTCCCGCGGAGAGTTACCGACTCGTACAGGACCGATCGATCTACGGTGTCATCGACATCGGCGGCGATGATCGCGGCGCTTACGCGCTCGGCCGCTTCGCGGATGCGATCAAAGAGGAAGCGAATTACCGCATGGCATTCGTTCTCAATCAATACAGACCTCTGACCGCAACCGTACCGGATGCGATCGAGATCATGCGCGAGATCGAGGCGGCGGCGGGCATTCGCTTCACCTGCATCGTCAACAACTCCAACCTCGGCGCAGAAACCACGCCCGAGACTGTGCGCGAGTCGGTTGCCTTTGCCGAGGAGGTTTCGCTGGCAAGCGGGCTTCCCCTCTGGTTGCATACAGCCGAGGAGCGCGTAGCCAAGGAACTTGATGAGCTCCCCGTACTGCCGCTCACGCTTCAAAAGAAATATTTTGACCTACCGAACTGACGGTTCCGGGTCATGGAACAGGAGGAAAAAATGAGTAAGGTAACGTTTAACACGAATCTGTGCAAAGGATGTGGCCTGTGTGTGGATGCCTGCCCCAAAAAGTGCTTGGCGATCGCACAGGATAAGTTGAATGCAAAAGGGTATTCCCCCGCGTTCATGAAGGAACCCGATCAGTGCATCGGTTGCGCCTTCTGCGCAACGATGTGCCCCGATTGCATCATCACGGTTGAAAAGTAAAATGGTGACGGTGCACCACGCACAAGGTGTACCGACGCTCGGATTTTTTGCAGTCGCCAAGGCGACGGAATGGAGAAAATTATGGCAGAAAGAATTTTGATGAAAGGTAACGAGGCGATCGCGGAGGCCGCGATCCGTGCGGGATGCCGTCACTACTTCGGCTATCCCATCACACCTCAGACCGAGATCGCCGCATATATGGCAAAGAAGATGCCGAAGATCGGCGGCGTATTTTTGCAAGCGGAGAGCGAGATCGCATCGATCAATATGGTATACGGTGCGGCGGCGGCAGGCATGCGCGTCATGACCTCCTCTTCCAGCCCCGGCATCTCGCTCAAGGCCGAGGGTCTCAGTTATATTGCCGGCTCTGACGTCCCCGCACTCGTTGTCAACGTACAGCGCGGCGGCCCCGGTCTTGGCGGCATTCAGCCCTCGCAGTCCGACTATTTCCAGGCCACCAAGGGCGGCGGTCACGGCGACTACCGTATGATCGTGCTTGCCCCCGCTTCCGTGCAGGAGATGGCGAGTCTGACGATCAAGGGCTTTGACCTTGCGGATAAGTATTGCATTACCTCGATGATCCTTGCGGACGGTACCATCGGCCAGATGATGGGGCCCATCACCTTCGAGGATACTGAGCCCACTGTGTACGAAAAGCCCTGGGCGCTGACCGGTACCGAGTGCAAGCGTCCCCACAACGTGATCAATTCCCTGTACCTCAAGCCCGATGAACTGGAACAGAAGAACTTCGAGCGCTTCGAGAAATACAAGGCGATCGAGGAAAACGAGGCCATGTGGGAGGAGTATATGATGGAGGACGCAGAACTCTGCGTCGTTGCCTTCGGTATTGCTTCCCGTATCGCCAAGAATGCCGTTGTCCGGGCAAGAGCCGAGGGCTTGAAGGTCGGCCTTATCCGTCCCATCACGCTTTGGCCCTTCCCCACCGCCGCACTCAGAGCTGCGGCTGACCGTGTCAAGGCCTTCGTTTCGGTTGAGTTGAACATGGGTCAGATGATCGAGGATATCAAGCTTGCCACCGAGAGCAAGTGCCCTGTCACGCTCTGCAACCGCACGGGCGGTATGATCCCGACCCCCGATGAAGTGCTTGCTGCTATTTGCAAGGCAGAGAAAGGAGAGTTTTGAGTATGGCAATCGTGTTTGAAAAACCCAAAGCGCTGACCGATGCGCCTTTTCACTACTGTCCCGGCTGCCCCCACGGCATTATTCACCGCCTGGTCGCCGAGGTGATGGATGAACTCGGCATCGAGGGCAAGGCCATCGGTGTTGCTCCCGTAGGATGCGCCGTTATGGCATACGATTACTTTAACTGCGATATGATCGAGGCCGCCCACGGCAGAGCACCTGCCGTTGCTACGGGCATCAAGCGCTGTCGCCCCGAAAACATTGTGTTCACCTACCAGGGTGACGGCGACCTCGCTTCCATCGGTATGGCAGAGACCGTACACTCCGCCGCACGCAACGAGAACATCACCGTGATCTTTGTGAACAACGCGATCTACGGTATGACGGGCGGTCAGATGGCACCCACCAGTTTGCCCGGTCAGGTGACGCAGACTTCCCCCTATGGCCGCGACGTCAAGCATTGCGGCTGGCCCATCCGCGTGAGCGAAATGCTTGCCACGCTGGAGGGTCCCGAGTACATCACTCGCGTTGCCGTGAACAACGTCAAAAACGTGAGAAACGCCAAAAAGGCGATCAAAAAGGCATTCCAGAATCAGATCGACGGCAAAGGCTTTTCTCTTATCGAGGTCATCTCCGCATGCCCCACCAACTGGGGTATGACCCCCAAGCAGGCACTGGAATGGGTGGAGAGTGATATGCTCCCCTACTACCCGCTCGGCGTGTACAAGGACAGATCCGAGAAAGGAGGCGCGGCCGAATGAAAACGACTGAGATTTTGATTGCGGGCTTTGGTGGCCAGGGCGTGCTCTTCTCGGGTAAATTCCTTGCTTACAAGGGACTTCTGGAGGATCTTCAGGTGTCCTGGCTTCCCTCTTACGGCCCCGAGATGCGCGGCGGTACCGCTAACTGTAACGTGATCCTCTCGGACACGCCCGTCGGCTCTCCTATCATCACCACCCCTAACGTGCTAATTGCGATGAATCTTCCCTCTCTTCAGAAATACGTGGGAACGGTAGCGGCAGGCGGCCAGGTATACGTTGACTCCTCTCTGATCGACGTCAAGGTCGAGCGCGATGACGTGCAGGTCTTCTACATTCCCGCCACGCAGATGGCAAAGGAAGAGGGGCTTTCCACCCTCGCCAATATGATCATCGTCGGTCACCTGTTGGAAAACCACCCCGAGCTTTCCTTCGACGGTGTTGCCGAAGTGGTGGAAAAACTTGTTCCGCCCAAAAAGGCGGCGCTCAAGGAACTCAATATGAAGGCGCTGAACCTCGGTAAAAACTACACAAAGTAATCTTCAATTTTTCACAAAGGAGAAAAAAGTTATGAACGCAATGACTGAAATGAGCAAATTCCGTCACGAGAAAGTTCTGTTTGTCAACAATGAAAAGGCCGGTCTCAAGGCCATTATTGCTGTGCACAACACCAACCTCGGCCCCGCCATCGGCGGTTGCCGTCTGTTCCCCTACGCTTCTTTTGACGACGCACTGTTCGACGTGCTCCGCCTCTCTCGCGGTATGTCCCATAAGAACGCCGTAGCAGGCCTGCCCCACGGCGGCGGTAAGGGCGTGATCATCGCCGACCCTTCTCAGAAGACCGAAGCAATGTTCGAGGCATTCGCTGAGGCCGTCAACAATCTCGGCGGCCAGTACATCACCGCAGAGGACGTAAACACCACCTGCGACGATGCGCTCGTGATGCTGCGCAAGACCAAGTATCTGTGCGGCCTGCCTCAGAACAGCGGCGACCCCTCCCCCTTCACCGCACGCGGCGTATGGCAAGGCATCAAGGCCACCGCAAAGGTTGCACTCGGCGCTGATTCTCTTGACGGTCTAACCATTGCCGTTCAGGGTCTCGGTAAGGTCGGTTACGACCTGTGCCGTCTGCTCCACGAAAGCGGCGCAAAGCTGATCGTTGCCAACCGTTCCAACAAGGCAGTTGCCGAGCGCGCGAAGGAAGAGTTCGGCGCAACCGTGGTTTCCACTGAGGAGATTATGAGCCAGAAGTGCGACATCTTCTCTCCCAACGCAATGGGCGCGATCCTTAACCCCACCACGATCCCCGCACTGAACTGCAAAGCCGTGGCAGGCGGCGCAAACAACCAGATCCTCGATGAGGAGGCAGGTCTTGCACTCAAGGCACGCGGCATCTTCTATGCGCCTGACTTCGTCATCAACGGCGGCGGTGTGATCAACGCAGCGGCAGAGGTCGACGGCCCCTACAATAAGGAAGCCGTTCTCAAAAAGGTTGACAACATCTACAACTCGATCGAGCACATTCTCACCGAGTCCAAGTCCACGGGCGAGCCCGAGGGCGTCATTGCAACCAGATACGCCGAGTCCATCATCTATGGCTAATCGCCCAAAATAAAGCGAATATCCCGCGCGTCCTGCCCCACAGGCACGCAACACGCCCCTGAAAGCCAAATGGCTCCCAGGGGCGTTTTTTCGCGGCACAGTTCCCGCGTCGGCATATTCACGCGCCATACGGTTGATCGACAGAATGGCACTAAAAATCGCCCAATACCTTTCAAAGCACAAAAACAACTTTGGGGTGGTAGAGGCCGCAATGTTCAACCACTTCAGCTCTGCTGAAGTATGTCACATCAGACCAAAATCGGAGGTTCAACCGGACCTCCGATTTTCTTTTATTTTCTCGCAAAATCTCTTGAAATCTCGCATTTTTGCAATATAATCAATGGGCTTGCTCTTCCCTGCTTTGAGGGTTGAACAAGCCCATTTTTCGCACTTGACCACATGTTTGACCACTTGCGGAGTTTTTTGCCTTATTTTCGGCTGTTTTTCGGTAGTTTTATGGCGGTAATCGCGAGCTGTGATACCGCCTGTTTTATTCTTCCTTCTTTTCAATTAGGAATTTATACACCGTTTCAATTGCCTTTTTTGCTTTTTCCGTTTCGCACTTTTCAAGGAGTCGTTCATACAGTCCTTGTTCTAAATACATCCGTTCATCGGGATTATAATACAAGCCCATAATGATATCTTCACTCATTCTCACAAAATCTCTGATCTGAACGAAGTAATCGGAGCGGAATATCATCAAGGTAGTATCGTGTTCATTATCATCATATTTAACATACTCCTCCTTGAACTTTCCGGGGATCGACGATATGTGCAACACTTCCCCTTCAATCATGGGAATAATGTAACCATGGAATAATGTATCGTTGTGCCCCTTTTTAAACATAACTTCCTTAGTTCGCTTCAAAAGAGTTTCTAATTTGTGAGTATGTGGAACGCTTTCGCCTTGCAATGAAATATATGCTTTTAGCATTATCTCCGAAAAGAATATGAGATTATGAAACAACGCCATCGTGCGCTCCTCTACCATTTGATAAGGATGGCTATCAATATCATATATCCGCTCATCATTACATATCTCAATCGCTTCATCCAATAGATGAAGCAGGATAGGTTCTTGGCACAAGAATGCATTTACAAACTTGTTTTTAGTTGCCCTTGATGTTGCGACCAAGCCCATAGTGCTTATCCAAAGAAAACCAAACTCGCTTTCTGAAATATGCACATTTTTCTCTTGATCAAAATAGTAGTATTTTTCTTGGAATTCTTCTACAGAGACACCAATACCATCAAAAAAACGAGTATATAAGTCATCGCTATCAAAAACAAAAGCCATTGCAAAAGATGGGCCATTAATATATCGATGTAATAAATATTCCAAATCACTATCGTCCTTGATAATATAAGCATCTTCCTTGGTTACCATGATAGACTCCTTACAAACCGATCGTAATACACGAACGCAATTTCAACAATTTCTTTGCATTTATTATATCATAATTTCCCCCTCTTTTCAACATCTTAGGATAAACACGGCGACGGATTTCTCCGCCGCCTTATTCTTTGTTTATTGCTCCCCATTTCTTTGGGAGCGGTCTTGCCGATTTATCATTCTACATACGCATATGATTGCGGTGCAACGCTGAGACCGTAATCGGATAAACTCTTGGGATTTGAAAATACCGTTACCTCTCCTAACGCATACGCTACGGCCGTTTTTTGCGCCTTAAAATAATGATTGAAGAAGGACACATCTATGCCTGCTGCAGTTTCTGTTTTATCCCACACAGCCTGCGGTATATCCTCTATCACCTCTGTTACTTTCACCTCACCTAACACTTTCTTTATCGGCGCAGTTACATAAATCACAATAACATCTACTTGCCTTTTACACCGAATCTTTCTAAATTCATACCTTTTAGTGCCTGACAATATTTTTTCTGCATGTATTGGATTTATAGATATTAAAACCTTCGGCATTAGTTACGCTCCTTCTCTATCGTATTGACAGATTCACGCTGATCACAGTACTCAGTGTATCTAATGATTGCATCCTCTCTCAAATCGTATTGATTCGCCAATATCTCGTCAAGTGTTACAGGTTCATAGTTCCAATACATACAGCCAACATTGTAAATCTCGTTTTTATAACCTGCTCCGTTTAAGAATGCTGAGATCATATACTCCATTACCGATTCTTCGGTTTTGTGAGAATGTCCGTGCAAGTGAATTGCCTGATGGCGATGACCGTTATACATTGGGATGAAAAAATGTGATAGAATGCATCTCCGCTTAGCGCCATCTTCAAGCGTGACACAAATATCATCGTAATCCTTTACACCTGCCAGAGCTGCTTTTGCCTTGGCATTGTGCAAGAAGCGGTCGTGGTTTCCTTTGATAAGAATTATTTGTCCGTTAAGACTTCGTATTAGCTGCTCTGCTTCTCCCTTTCGACTTTTCCAAATCATATCGCCAAGGACATATACTAGATCTCCTTTTCCCACCTTAGCATTCCAACGCCTGATTAGTTCCGCATCCATTTCTTCAACACTTGCAAACGGTCTTTTATCAAAGCGTAGGACATTTTCATGACCGAAGTGCAAATCGCTCGTAAAGAACACTTTTTGCGCCATATTATTTTTCCTTTTCTTGTAATGTTTCGAACATTAATCTTCCACCGAGTTTGAAGGCATATACGAATATCGCTTTTTCCGCGAGGCTCATGTATTCGCTCCAGCAATCATGGAATTTTTCGAATATTTCTCTCTGCTCATCCGTGAAGCTTTTCTCTAAGTCCTCGTGATGCCTTGCCATGTAGCTGAGAAGTTCTTTCATCTCCGGTGAGTTAGTTCGGCTGTCCTCTTGCGGTATGATATTGCCGTGCCACAGTTCTTCAATTGTTTCCTTCATCGCCCACCTCCGTAATAGCAAAGGACGATTCATCCCCGACTTGGCTTGGCTTTGAATCGTCCTCTGTTATTCTTAATACTTCTTGAATGGTATGCGCTGTCACGAGCTTCCCTATCCAATCTGCGAGTTCCTCGGTGCTCATGTTCTTTCCACGGCACTTTTCAAGGTCTTTCATGACCGCTCGGAGCACCTTCTCGCTCGCTTTCGGATACATGTTTTTCAATGCTTGCAGTATCATTCTGTTACCTCCTGTTCTTTGGTAACACCAACAATACCACAGAAAGAGGAGAAAGTCCAGTGACATGGGCAATAGTTATCAAACAAGTCACATTTTTGCTTTTATTTTATTCCAATATTTTTTGACTCAATTTTAACATTTTCCCAAGAAGGTGAATC
Source organism: Eubacteriales bacterium (assembly GCA_045532805.1). Lineage (GTDB taxonomy): Bacteria > Bacillota > Clostridia > Oscillospirales > CAG-272 > Firm-07. Next base: position 3,881 of record JAZSGQ010000076.1, on the reverse strand, counting down.
GGGATTAAAAATAGAACGAACACGACTTTGATCTAACATTTCAACCGTTCTACCAAGTTTTCCATAAACTTGTCCCTCTTTTTCAAAAGAAACGTTTGGATCTTCTTCAATCAAAACATACCATTCGCTATAAATATTGTGTGCCACAAGTTTATCGCTTGTCTTTTCATCCCACAATTGAAATATTGTCTTACCCGGCAGTTTAATTTCTGCATCAAATGTTTTTGTGATAATTTCCCCGTCAACATCATAAGAAATACTTGTTATTTGTTCGTCGACTCTCTTTACATCAACTACAGACAATAAATCCCTGTAAGTTTGAATGCCTGATTTTCCAAAACATATTTTCCCATCGGAAGAACCACTTGAACCAATGTTGTATTTGCAATACCAGCAATCTATATCTTGGACTGTATCGGAAGTAATAGGACATGCCAAATATGAATGAAGGACTCCTCCTTTTACTCCTTCAATAGGTTCACAAACTTTTTTCAACCTTTCTTTTGCTTCCAAAATCAGTTCATGATGTAACCATTGTTTTTTCGAGCTGTTTGTCACCAAAGCATGCCTCATCTGTGTTTTATTTAAGCCCTTATTCCGTGACAAATCCAATTCAACTATGTTCAAACTCTTCTCTTTCAACCTGCTTATTTCATTCTCGTCTCTTTTAGAAGTCAACCGAACCAACAAGGCAATTTCTTGGTCATTTGATGAAAGAATTATTGATTTCGGAATGCGTGATCTTCCTTCACAATTATAGCTAACGGTTTGAAATTCATCAATCCAAGCCTCTTTTATTGTAATTCCTTTGCTTGCAGTTGGTAAAATAATATCTGGTAGCTTTATGACCTTTTTGGCCTCAAGCAATTCCTTTAACAGCTTAAAAATTTCCCCATTGGTTCTATATATTTCTCCGGTATCATCAGAATCCAACTCATCCGCTTGCGGCCATTTTTCAAGCGGTAAATTTTGGTCTCGTACGGATATAGCTTCAACTTTTTCATTAGCCTCAGAAATTTGCGATTCGGGTTTGATAGGTTCTGATGAGTCGACAGCAGTACTCTCAATTACATTTTTTAAGAATGTTGGTGTTTGATTGCGATAAGTATTTCTATTATATATCCACTCTCCCAAGGAACCACCTATTGAAGGTTTATCGTTTTTCGACCAATTTTGAAATCTTTCTAAACTCGCCGCAGCTTCTTCTTTACTTACCGCTCGCATCCATGAAAAATTCGGATCGGATGCGTTATCTCTCAGTATTGATGGATCTTTCAAAAAAATTTCTATGCTTCCACACAAATATTCAACCTTTTTAGCAGTTATGGGGTTCAATAGAACATTTTCAAGTTTAGTAACCCATCGCAAGTTTTCCGGGCGATTGTTGCGGCGATTGGTATCTATATGATCTACTACATGTTGAGGCGATGGTGGACTACCGATAAAAGCTATAGCTACTATCCTATGCACTCGTTCTCCAGCAATTTCAGCATATCCTGTTTTATCGTTATACTTCCCGAAAGTCCATTTATTATCTGTCGGTCTCGGTTTTTTGCCTGTTTTAGGATGGCGCAAAACAGATCCATTATCACGCACGGAATAAGTTTCGTTTTTATAGGTACATATTACTTCTTTCTCAAAATCATCTAAAATGTTCATTATATTCTCCAAATTATATTAAAACACCATTACAATGATCCACCTCGTGCTGTATGATCTGCGCCGTCCAGCCCATGAAGTTTTTCGTGCGCGTTTGCATTTCCAAGGTCTGATACTGCACTTTAATTGTTTTATATCTTTTGCATTTGCGTGGGCCGCCGAGAAGCGACAGACAGCCTTCTTCGGTGTCGTACGCGCCGTCCTTCTTGATGCTCTCGGGATTGAGCATAACCGTATACGTAGGAGCTCGTCCGCTCTCGTCGAGAAAAGCGATGATGCGCTTGCGCACGCCGATCATATTCGCTGCCATGCCGACGCAACTTTCTCTGTGCGCCATCAGCGTATCAAGCAAGTCCTGTGCGACATGCAAATCTTCTTTTGTTGCTACCTCCGACTTCCCTGCAAGGAATATCGGATCGTGCATTAGTTCTTTAATCATGCCAGTTCTTCCAATCGTTTTAATGCTATGATGAACCACTCTCGGTTTTCGGGTTCTAAAATCTCAGCTCCGGTATACGCCCAATGATTAAAATAACGCCATTGAGAGTAAACAGCTGAACCAAGTAACTGTATATCGCTTATCTCGTCAATAATCTCGCGCAATGCGTCCGCATTATTAACTGCCTTGCCGTAACGTTCGCCAAATGCATGCCCACAATCCATTTCGAATCCCAGCGCTTGACAATCATCCGCGAAATAATGCTCTACAAGTTCTATGTAACAAATATTGGGATCCTGAAATTTCTCTAACCATTTTTGCGCAAACTCTTTAATCATAAGTTTTCTCCATTTAAGAACGCATCTGCTTGTTCTCTGCTCTTGAAAACAACAATGTTTTTATCGCTGTATTTTTCGAGCAATTCAAGTACTTTCGGCTTTTGCTGCTCGTTGTAGCTTTTTATAAACTCGATGAATTCCGAATCTTCTTCGGTTTCTATCCATGGCATATCGCTTCTCGGCTTTCCGCGTCGTTCTTTGATACCGTCAAGGCAAATGTCAAGCGGATAATCGAGAAAGATCACCGTATCGCAGGCTACCATTCGAAGTTCCATCGTAGAGCCGTAGTTGCCGTCAATGATCCACTCGTCTTTTTCGAGCAGAGCAGACAACCGTTCGAGGAACACGCTCTTTTCCACCGTGGTCTTGTCCGCGTTCCAATACATCATATCAAGGTGATACAGCGGAATGCCCATCTTGTTATGTAACGCCCGAGAAACCGTGCTTTTGCCGCTTCCGGGACAACCGATGACTATAATTTTCTTCATATCTTTACGGAGTGTAATCCTTTATAATTTCCATAATATCGTTCCGATACACGTTGCCTCCAAGGACGTCGCCATTTGGCTCGAACGACACACAACGCACGTCGCACGGATCTTCCGCATAAGGATTTTCGGGAAACTCGTCCGTGAAATACTCCGCGAGATATTTCATCGCGTTTCCTTCGGGGAAAATCACGTTTCCCTCTCCCACGGGAAGCTGCATATCGGCAAAGCTACCGAGAATCTCTCTCGTTTTTCTGTTGTACGAATTGTCATCCACAGCACTCCTGAGCCACGCAGGCTGAAGGCGGATCGGTATGCCACACCTCTTTGCTTCCTGTGCAAACCGCTCCACCACGTCAATCGGTATCGTTTCCTGATGGAATGAATCCACCGACAGAAGCAGATCGTTCACGCCGCACGCGGCAAGTTTCTCCGCAACCTCTCGGATCTTCTCGGCATTCTTTGAAAAATGGCCATTTGTAATGACTTGGCGCTTTGGGATGTTCAGTTCTTTAGCGGCCGTCATGATCGCCCAAACCGCATCCGTGTACAAAAGCGGCTCACCGCCAAAGGCCATCACGGTTTTGATATCGTACTCCGCCGCAATTTTGCGCACCGCATCTGCGGCAACTTGCGGATCGATACGCTCACCGCAAGACGTGTGCTCTCCCTCGGAACAGTGCTTGCACCGCCCCGTACAGGCGTAGGTCACGACGAACTCTATTTTGTTCAGATTTTTGAGATATTGATTCATATTTTACTTAACGCAAGCTGCAATCGCATCCGCTGCGAACGCGGCAGTTCCCTCGCCACACTTGTCGATATTTTTCTTGAACCGCTCGTCGGCAACATACATCTTTCCAAGCCCTGCGAGAATCTCGTCGGTGCAGGTGTAGTAGTTCTGTGTGATATGAAGTCGGATCGTAACCATGTCGTTCTGTGAGCCAAGGAGTTGTA
>JAZSGQ010000029.1:0-6554 GCA_045532805.1 Eubacteriales bacterium | reverse complement strand
CGGTGGAGATAGCCGTGCGGCTAGGCAAGAGGAAATGATCCGAACTCGGTTTTGAAGGGCAAATCGACGTACGTGCTTCGGTAAATTTCCTTACAATATCCGCATATTGTCGCGAAAATTTATCTTGCCCGTCCTGCCGATTTGCTCCTTCAAAACTCTTCGACCCCAAAACTTTGAATTTTGTGTGATTTTGGTGCTTGGCGCTCGTAGCCAAGTGTGGACTTTGCAAGAGCGGTAAGTGCCGAAAGCGCCGAAAAGCAAAGTTTTGGGGCGGGTTCGGATCATTCCCTCTTGCCTAGATGAAAGGAGGCCCCTCGAATGAAGATCGTGCTGATGAGATCCCCCGCGTTTCTCGCGCCGCTACTGCGCCGCGTGTTCGGTGTGCAAAAAAACAAAAGGTGACGAAGGCCGCCTCCGTTCCGAACGGGGGCGGTGTCTTTTTTTGCCGTTTTCCGTCGTGTTATTTTTTGGCAGATGCCCTTGCAAACGTACAAAAAGTATGATAAGATAAATATAGTATTACAATGGAGGAGTGTGCAGATATGAAAAATGACGTGATCGGGCAGATCATTGCCGCAGAGGAACAGGCAGAGGTGCTTTGCCGCGTTTCCACCCAGCGCGCAGACGAAATGCGCCGAGAAATGGAGGAGGGTGCCGCCGCACATCTTGCCGAGGTGGAGAGCGGGCTTGCCGCGGCGCACGAGGAGAAAATGGCCGCGATCCGTGCCAGTGCGGATGTACTCACGGCAAGAAAGCGTGCCGCCGCCGAGGCCGAGGCCGAGGCACTGCGTGAGCGCGCCGCCAAGAAAATAGAGAGAGCCACCAATCTGATGGTTTGGGGGATCGTGGAAAAATGTCAGTAAGTAAAATGGAACGGCTGACGGTCGTTGTACCGCAATCGCGTGCGGACGCACTTTTGGTACGACTTTCGCGCTTGCGCTGTGTGCATCTGACCGACGCGCCGTATGAGGAAGAGGGGCTCACCTCCTTCGCCGAGCACGCCGACGTGGCAACGGCCGAGGAGCGCGCGCGCCGCGTGGACAGCGTCCTGCCCGCGCTCACGGAGCACTCGGCAAAAAAGCGCCGCCTGTTTGCGCCGCCCGTGCGTGTGCGTCGCGCGGACTTCCGCACCGACGGACGCATGGACCTTGCGTGGAAGGTGGTCGAGGAGGCCGAGCGTATTCTGGAGCGCCGCGCGGCACTGCTCGCCGAGCGCGAGGAAAAACTGAACAAGATAAAATTGTACACGCCCTACGTGTCCTTTGACAGACCGCTTGATTTTGAGGGTACTGCCTCCACGGTGATGGTGCTGGGCGCCTTCCCCGCAAAGGTGTCGCGCAATACGGTGACCGACACCCTCCACGGCCGCGCCGCGATGGTGCAGGTCATCAACGAAGACGCCACGGGGCTTTACGTGGTGGTGCTGGCGCACCGCAGTGAGCAGGAGCAGACGCTGCAAGCTCTTTGTGAGATCGGCTTTACCCTGGCCGAGTTGCCGCGTGTCAATTCTCTTGTGAAGATCGTACTGGACGAGACGCGCCGCGACCTCTCGGATATCGAAGCGAAACTTACGCGCGGCACGCGACGCCTTGTGTCTCTTGCCGAGCGCTTGCACGAGGTGCAGATCCTCTCGGACGTCATGCACGCAGACCTTTTGACCGAACAACGCAAGGAGCGCCTTGCCGCCACGAAGCAGTGTGTGGTTTGCACGGGCTTTTGCCCCACCGACGCCAAGGACCGCGTGGTGCGCGTACTGGACAGTATGGACGCCGCGTATGAGTTCACGGCACCCGAGAACCCCGCGGAGATCCCCGTTTACTTACGTGCGCCCCGCGCGATTAAGAGTTTTTCGCGTCTGAACGGTGCGCACATCTGCCCCGTTTATGCTAAATTCGATCCTACGATCCTGATGACGGTGCTGTTTTGCCTTCTGTTCGGACTGATGTTTGCCGACGTGGGCTACGGCGCGCTGCTTGCCGTCGGCGCTTTCCTTTGTCTGCGCTTTGTGCGGATGCCGCTTGTCTTCAAGCAGTTGCTGTCGGCACTCTTGCTTTGCGGTGTGTCCTCGGCCGTTTGCGGTGTGTTGCTCGGCTCGTATTTCGGCACGCTGCCCGCGCTGATCTTCGAGGACGTGCCCTCGCTTGCCATTTTGCCCGAGAGCGTGTGTCGCGTGCTTTCGCGCCTGTCTGCCGTGAATGAGCCGTATGCGGCGGCACTGGTCGCCTTTTTGCTTGGTGCGTTGCATCTGGCCGTAGGCATGGTGTTGCACGGCATTCGACTTTGCCGCGCACATCGCGCTACCCAGGCACTGCTCGACGTGCTTCCTTGCCTTGTGCTTCTTGTGGGACTTGCACTGCTCCCGTTTTTCTTCCTTGCGGGCCTTATTACGTGTCTTTGCGGACTGATCGCCATTTGGGTGACGCAGGGTAGGGGAGAACACAGTTTCCCCAAGTGGATGCTCAAGGGTCTTCGCGGTTTTTCCGTTTTGCTTAAGTACGGTGTGATGCTGCTGGGGTTCACGCGCGTGCTGGCGCTTGGTATCGCGGGCACGGCACTCGGTGCCGCCTTTGTCGGTATGTTCGGGAACGCGAACGCACCCTTCCTGCCGTTTTTGCTTGCGATCCTTGTGTTCGCCGCCGCTTGCCTGATCCTTTACGTAATGGATCTGATTCTGGCCGCGGCACACGCCAAGGGACTGCCGTACGTCGATTTCCTTGGCCGTTTCCATACGAGCGCGAATCCCGCGTTCGATCCCATGACGCCGTCGGGACGTTACACGGAGGACGTAACCTCCGCCGACAGCAATTTGCTTTGAGTGAGGTGTTCTTATGACAGGACTTGAAAAAATTACAGAGCGTATCCAGGCCGAGGGTCGGGAGAAGGCAAGACTGATTTTGCAGGAGGCAGAGCAGGATTGCACCCGTATGGCAAGTGAATACGCTGAGCGCGCCGAGACGTTGCGCGCAACGTATGCCGAGCGCGGCGTGAGCGAGGGCGAGGCACTGGTGAGAGAAGCCAAGGCCGCGGCCGAACAGATGCACGCGCAGATCGTGGCTGACGCCAAGCAGGCGGTGTACGACGAGATCATGGACGGTGCGAAAAAGAAACTGTGCACCTCGCAACAGAACAAATACCGCGAACTGATGATCGCACTGCTCAGTTCCGCGCTCATCGAGCGCGACGCCGAGGAGCGCGCCCGCGCCGAGGCAGGCGAGAGCGTACACACCGAGCGCTACGAGGTGCTGATGAACGGCATAGATCACGATACCTTCGGTACGGCCGTGGTGGAGGGTGCACGCCGCCTTTGCGAGCGCCGCATCGGTGCCAACAAGGCCGCACGCGTGGTGCTCTCGCACGAGCGAATGGAGATAGACGGCGGTCTGTTCCTGCGCTTTGACGATGAGTTGGTGGACTGTTCGATCACCACGTTGCTCTCTCGCATTTGCGAGCAGATGCGCCCCGAACTTGAGGAACTTCTGTTTGGTGAATAAAAGGTAGGCAAGAGGGAGTGATCCGAACTCGGATCACTCCCTCTTGCCTAAGCGCCTGTACCTTGAACAGGCGCTTTTCTCTTATTTATCCCTTGACTTTGCCGAGAAATGATGATATAGTGGAAGCGTTACGTAAGGAGGTGGCTTTTCTATGAAAGAGAAACTGTTGCGCTATATAGACAAGCACCGCGAGGACTTATTCGCCATACTGTGCGAGATGATCGATATCAACACGGAAAACAGCGGCACCACGGGCAACGAGCGCCCGCTTGCCGAATATCTGCACCGCGCGTTCGAGGAACTGGACGTGAAGAGCGAACTGTATACTCCCGACAGTGTGCCCGGGCTTGTCGAGAGTGAGGACTATCTGCCCGGGCGTGATACCGCCAACCGCCCCAACGTGACCGCCACGCTGTGTGGCACCGCACCGCGCAAGGCACTGATGCTCGCAGGGCATCTGGACACCGTGCCGATCGGGGACGAGTCGCTTTGGAGTACGCCCCCCACCAAGGGTGTGATCCGTGACGGCAAGATCTTTGGGCGCGGCGCGAACGATGACAAATTCTCCCTTGCCGTGATGCTGTTTCTGGCAAAGGCATTCCGCGCGCTGAGCGTGACGCTCCGAAACGACGTGCACCTTACGGGTTACGTGGACGAGGAATACGGCGGCGGCAACGGCGCCCTTGCCGCGTGCCTCAAATACCCCAGTGACTTCGCCGTCAATATGGATAGCGACTATATGGACATCATCCATTGCGGCGTGGGCGGTCAGCGTCTGGCGCTCGTGCTGAAGCACGCCGACACGCAAGACGCCTGCAACGATATGATCGAGGCGATCCACCGCACCAAGCAGGAGATCGACAAATTTGGCGCGAGACGGATCGCGGAACTGGAGGTGGACCCTTACTTCAAGGGCACGCCGATTCCGCACAAGGCGTTGCGCTTTATGAACGTGGTCACGGGGCTCCATACCAACGACCGTCATCTTGGCGTGGTGGATTTTGCGTTTTATACCAATAGCGACAGGGAACAGATCGAAGCGGAGTACGAGGCGCTGTTCGCCTCGATCAACGAGTCGCTCGCGCCCCTTCGGATCTCGATCGACCACGTGATCCGGCGCAGTCGCTTCTTCCGTTATGCCGCCTCGAACAAGGAGCACGAGTTGATCCGCCTTTTGCACCGCACGATCGCGGGGCAGATCGGCAGGGAAACGATGGTGTGCGGTATGTGTCTGTCCGACCTGAATCTGTTTATCCATCATACAAACGGCAACGCTGTGAGTTGCGGTGTATGCCAGGATTTCAGTGTGGAGGGTGGCGCACATCAGCCAAACGAGTTCGTGGTATGCGACGAGTTGGTTGACTTCACCAAGGCCATTGCACAATTCATACTGGAGTGGGATAAACTATGATCAAGGAAACCTTTGAAAAACTGTCGGTGGGCAAACGCTTCCCCGAGGCATTTGCCGAACTTGCTCGCGCGTGTGAGCAGGAATATGCCGAAACGGGTGTGTTTTTCCTGGAGGAGGACTACCTCGTTCGTGCCGAGAGGGAGTGCGGTGCATTCCCCCGTACGCTTTCGCGCGTGCTGGGGGAGGCGGCACTCCTGCGCGCCGATGCGGACGCCGCGTGCTACGCACTGTTCGTGTGCCGCGCGATGGAAGATCGCGCGTTGTTCCTAGCGCATCTGGAGGCGTTTGATTTTCCCGAATCGCACCCGTTCCTGGCCTTTTTGTGCCTGGTGCCCTCGATTCGCCGCACGTGGGAGAACCTCACCGATCGGGGCTTGCCCGCCGATATCGTGCAGAAGACCGTGGGGCAATACGAGGAGTGCCTCTACGTGTACGAACAGCGCTTTGATCACCTTGGTATGAACAAGCGGTATTTCGATCACCTGCAAGGGTACGTGGACAATCTGTTCCTCAACGTAGGACGCTTGCGCTTTGAAATGGTGAAAAACAAGCGCGCCGTGGTGCTCAAAAACAAAAAAGACGGCAAATGGGTGCTGTTTTTGGCGGGCGGCGAGATGAACGCCGCAGGACTTTTCGCCGATACGCCTCCCGTGTGCCGCGAGGGGACGTTCACCGCGTTCTTTGAGGAGCGCGACGGAGCGTTTGTCGGTACGCCCGTGGGCGAGAACGGACGTTGCAACCCTGTGCCCGTGTCGCTTGATAAGGACGAGTACGAGGTCGTACTGGCCGTGGGAGACGAGTGCATCAGTGTGCATATCCCCGCAGGCGAGGCGCTCACGCGCGAGGCGTGCGAGGAGAGTTACACCCGCGCAAAGGAGACCTTTGCGCGCTACTACTCCGAGCATCATTTCCGTGCCTTCCACTGTCATTCCTGGATGATGGCGCCCGAACTTGCCGAAATCCTGAAGCCCACCTCGAATCTGCTCGCGTTCCAGGAGCCGTATATGAAGTATCCCGCGCACACCGCGGGCGAGGACGTGCTCAACTTCGTGTTCAAACTCCGCTTTACTACGTACGAGGATCTCCCCGAGGACACCTCCCTGCAACGCGCGCTTAAGGCACGCTACCTCGCAGGCGGCTATCTGTACGAATACAACGGCGTGATCCCGTTTTAACAAAAATCCCCCCGTTGCTCTTTTGAGCAACGGGGGTGTTTTTGTCAAAGCTGTTTTTTGTTAAAGAGGGGAATGCTGACGGCGATGCAGACGAGGCACGCGACCGCGGTCACGATCAGTGCCGCGAGGAAATCGCGCGGCGCCTTCATCCCGTAGACGAGCAGGGTGCCGTTCATGAGGAAGGTGGGCATGACCTCACCCACACGGGGCAGGAGCCCCACGAGATACAGGGCAAGCACCGTGCCGCCCGTGCCCAGGAGGACGATGCCCATGGAGCGCGAGAGGACGGAGAACAGCACCATGAGTGCTACGATCAAAAGACCAAACACCCACCAGCACAGGGCAGAAAAGCCGAGGTGCTGTGCCAATGCGTTGTCAAAGAAGGGCAGGTTGCCCAGGTAGGTCACGAGGAATGAGAGCCAGTAGCCAAGTGAAAAGACGGTGGCAAGCACGGCAGTTTTGGCCAGCACTACGATG
>JAZSGQ010000021.1:0-3095 GCA_045532805.1 Eubacteriales bacterium | reverse complement strand
CGGTGGAGATAGCCGTGCGGCTAGGCAAGAGGAAATGATCCGAACTCGGTTTTGAAGGGCAAATCGACGTACGTGCTTCGGTAAATTTCCTTACAATATCCGCATATTGTCGCGAAAATTTATCTTGCCCGTCCTGCCGATCTGCTCCTTCAAAACTCTTCGACCCCAAAGCTTTGATTTTTGTGCGATTTAGGTGCTTGGCGTTCGAAGCCAAGTGTGGACTTTGCAAGAGCGACAAGTGCCGAAAGCGCCGAAAAGCATTGCTTTAGGGCGGGTTCGGATCACTTCCTCTTGCCTAGCAATACCACGCGGTCGTTGCCGCCGTAATCGCGGTAAACGGTCGCAGCAAGGCCGTGCTCGGCGGCAAGCGCACCAAGCGCCCCTGCCTGATCGTAGCCGATCTCAAAGAGCAAGATACCGTCGGGTGAGAGTAACGTGCGCCAGTGTCCAAGGATCGCACGGTAGAACGTAAGGCCATCCTTGCCGCCGTCCAGTGCCGCGTGCGGCTCACAGTGCACCTCGCTCGAAAGCGTGGCCACCACGTCGGTCGGAATATACGGGGGGTTGGAGAGGATCGCGTCGAATTGACCCTCAACCGGGGGGGATTTCAGCACGTCCGCACGGCAGAATTCCACGCGATCGGCCACGCCGTTTCTTGCGGCATTCCGCGCCGCAAGCGCCAGTGTTTCGGGAAAGAGATCCACCGCCAGAGCCGTGGTGTCGGAGCGCGAGGCAAGCACCGAGATCGCCACACAGCCACTACCTGTACACAGATCCAGAAAGCGCGCGTTTGGCGGCAAATTCCTTATCGCGTGCTCCACCAGATGCTCGGTGTCGGGGCGCGGCACAAGACAGTGCTCGTTCACCTCATAAACCTCACGCCAGAAGCCCCACTCTCCTAAAATATATTGACGCGGCTCGTGCGCCTCGCGCCGCGAAAGCGCCGCCTCCAGCGCCTCCCCGTCGGGGAAGGCCTCCAAAAGCAAGCGCGCCTCGTGCGCGGCATTCTCGATCCCCGCCGCCGCAAGGCGGTCGCGGACCGCCCACTCGGAATTGTCCATACACTACACTCCTTCGCAAAAAAGCCCGCCCACGGGGCGGGCTTTTCGGTTCTCTTCGGCTATATCAGTTGAACATAATGGAGTAGGTAAACTCCTTGGTCTCGCCGGGACGCAGGTGGAACATATCGTGCTTTTTCTCCAGATCGTCCACGCGACCCTCGTATGCGGGCAGACCGCACCAGGGCTCAATGCAGAGAAAGGGCGTATCGTTGTCATACGACTGCCAGATACCCAGATACGGGAAGTCTGGGAAGGTCACGGTCACACTGCGCGGGTCGCTATCCGACTTCAGCGTTACGCTGTCGGGAATGTGGTTCATAAAGATGCCGTCGCGTGCGAACATCTCGTGGTTCAGGTGCAACTTGCAACCCTCGTCCAGGGGCAGTGCCTCGCAAAGACCCGTGAGCAGGCAGGAGTCGGAGAGCACCAACTGGTTGGGGGTGCAGACCTTGCCAAACTGCAGGTAGTAACTCTCAAAGGGTACGCCTTCACTCAGGGGCGTGCTGAAGCCGGGGTGCGCGCCAAAGGTCGCAGGCATCACCTTTTCGTCCTTGTTGGTGATCACCACGTCGGAACGAAGCACGTTGCCCTCCAGTACGTAAGTGACCTCCAGTTCAAACTCAAAGGGATAGGTCGCACGGGTATTCTCATCGGAGCGAAGCACCAGCACAAGTTTTGTGTCGGTCTTGGACTTCACCTCGAACTGCGAGGTCCAGGCAAAGCCGTGCAGCGTCATGTTGTAATCCGTGCCGCGATAGGTGTATTTTCCCTCGTACAGACGGCCGCAGATGGGGAAAAGAATGGGGGCGTGTCCGTCCCAGTGCTTCTCGTCACCCTGCCAGACGTATTCACATCCGTTGCCCTTGGTGCTGGCGAGTTCCGCACCAAAATCGTCGATCTGTACGGTGAATTGAGCGTTACAAAGTGTGTGCAGCATAAGTCTTTCTCCTTCATTATTATATGTAAGAACTTATAGTACAAGTTTAGCATAAAAGCACGGTGATGTCAACCGCCTGCGCAAAAAAAGCATCCCCCCGAGCGCGCTCGGGGCGATGCCATTGTTTCAAATCAGTGCTTACGGGTATCCTGATAGAACTTGAAATCATCTACGATATTCTCAAGTTTCTTCGTCAGCGCGATCTTGTAGGATGCGTAGTAGGTGGACCAGGAGGAGTTGGAACTCATGCACAGGCCGACCTTCGTGCTCATATACAGCAGATCGGTAGCGCAGATACGACCCATATCCATGGTCACGCCCATACGGACGTACTCGAACATGTTGGTCTCATCCTGACCCTCGGAGTACTTGAGCTGCATGTTGATCTCGAAGATCTCGGGGGTGGTCAGACGGTAGCCCTCGGATGCCCAGCACTCCAGCACGGCAGACATCATACGGAGCGTTTCCTCCATATCGCCGTCGCGGGCGTTGAGGTCAACGAAGATGCCGTAAAGGGTGTGGGGGTTACCAACCGAGGTATAGTAGTTCACCTGCTTCTCGTTGTACTTGGGCATGGGCAGAACGCCGTAGCTCCAGTCAACCTTACCGACCAGATTCTTCTCGGCGTGCTGTGCGTGCTGCTGGACCACAAGAGAACGGCCGGCTGCGAAGGCACCGGTATCGGTAAAGCCGGGGTTGTAATCGGGCTCGGACTCGAACTTCATCGTGTTCCAGTCATCGGAGGCGAACATCGCGCCGAGTTTGCGGACCAACTTAACCGTCTTGGCAGAGCCGTAGTCCTTGGAAACGGTCAGATAGTTCTCGGCACTGGAGTCGATGTACTTCATGTTAGAGCCGATGTAGAAGGCGTCCAACACGTAGGAACGGCCAACAAGACCGAAGCGGTCGCCGTCAGACTTACCGGGAACGCTGTCGATGTTCTGCCATACGCCCGAGGTCAACTCGATGAGGGCGTCCAGCGTCCACTTGCCGTCGTATACCATCTTATAGATATCGTTGATGTCCTTGTCGAAACGGGACAGCATGTTCTTGTTGACGTACAGAAGGTGCATCATGTGAAGCACGTTGGTGGAGAT
>JAZSGQ010000046.1:0-12324 GCA_045532805.1 Eubacteriales bacterium | reverse complement strand
GGTCGAAGAGTTTTGAAGGAGCAAATCGGCAGGACGGACAAGATAAATTTTCGCGGCAATATGCGGATATTGCAAGGAAATTTACCGAAGCACGTACGTCGATTTGCCTTTCAAAACCGAGTTCGGATCATTCCCTCTTGCCTATGCACGTTTGCGGAGCGCTTGCTCCTTTTCCTTGCTATCTTGTGCCTGTGCGGCCGCCACGGGCGTGTCGAACGTCATTCTGCCCAGTTCGTTACAGCGGTCCAACAGGCGCTTTGCGATCTCGTCGCGCTTCGCGCCGTCACGGGCAAGCTCGGAATAGTACACGGGCGCATCAATTATGTATTTCAGTTCTTTTCTTCTGAAGTAGGTCACGTAGATCGGCACGTCGATGCCCTTGCGGTAGCACATTTCCGCCAGCATCACAAAGCCGGGGAAAAAGCCCTGCAATTCGTCCTGATAGCCGTTGGTCGCGTCCTCGGGAAACACCACCACGCTCTCGCCCTGCTTGATCGCGGCAATGCTTGCCTTGATCGTACGCACAAAGCGAATGTCACGGTAGGTAGAGATCAGGTTCAGACCCTTGTAAAAAATGTTGGTCAAGGGGCTTGCGATCAGGCAAAAGAGGCGTGCCAGATGCAGATTCCAGTGCTTTCTCTGGTGATAATACACACGCGACTGATACTTATACATCGCAACCACGCCCGAGTTCATCTCGGATGCGCCCCAGAAGCGAATGGGATGGTCGCAGTACAACTCAAGCGACAGCGGTGCATCGGTACCCTCGTGATTGCTCACGATGATCGAACCCTGCTGAAACTCCTTGCCCAGATAGATGAATTCGGGGCGCTTGTAACGACCTGTCATCAGCAGTTTTATGTATTTAAACCAACCCTTTCGGTTGGAGCGATCCACGATTTTCTTCGCCATAATTGCCTCCGTTCATCGCCATAATACGAATTGATTATAGCAGATAAACTATTTCTGGTAAATGGACAGTTTCGGCGTTTTGTTTAGATTGTCCGTAAAAGCAACGGCGCGGCGTTAACCTGCCACGACGTAACCCGCACAGTGAACGTGATCGCCCTTCTCGCCCCACGTCTTGTCCGTGGGCGAGGAGCCGAGATAAAGTGCCCGCACAATGGTGGTGATATCGGTCAGGTGCACGCCGTCCTTGGCGCGCCGCTCCGAACTGTTGGCAACAAGGATCTGCCCGTCCTCGGTGTAGCCGACCGCCATCACGTAGTGCTCTCCTTGCGAGAAGGGATTTTCGGGGAAATCCTCGTTCGGATTCGACCAGAAAATAACCTGCTTGCCCTCCCGCAATACGGCCGCTATGTGACTTGCCGCACTCTCGTGCGACGGCACGCCGAAACATTCTGCCCGAATGCCGTGGTGGTTCAGGATCTTGACGATCCCCGACACCGTTTGATAGTTCCCCTGCGGAAATTCCTGTTCGCGCACGGGCTCGCCCCATAACTGCCTACAAAGGGTAAATTCCCCGTGGGGATCGATCTTGACGCCGTGAAGATTGAGCGCCATCGCGGCACAACAGTGGCCGCACCCGTTTTTCCTGACGAACTCCTGATATTCCCCCGTGCTCCATCTGGCCTGACGCCACACGGGCGTGCTTGCCTCACCGATGCTGACCACCGAGGGGATCAGCTCCGTATTGATCATTTTGTAACTTGCGTACTGCATCACAGAACTCCTTTTCCGCTATCATTATTTTCGTCATGCCATCTCGGAAGCAGGCGCTTTTTCGGGTGCTGCTTCTTCTGCAAAAGAAGCCTCTTCTCTGAGAAGAGCCATTCGGACACAGGCAAGCTGCCCGCGCAACTCCTGCGCCTCCTTGCGATCCGCGTAGGCGGAACGCGCCATTTCTTGATCCGTCGGACCGCCACGCTCGGAATCAAGCGTCATTTCAAGATAGCACTCGGCGCGCCAGAATTCGGCACGGCCAAGAAGTGTGGTCAAACGCTCCGTATCAAGCGCGGCAAGAGCCGTCTCTCTGACCTCGGCGTCAACAGACTCCACGGCCGTTTCGATCTCGGCAAGGGAACAGTCAATGTGCTGATACTCCTCCATCAGGGCACTGTGGATCAAACGGAAGTCGCTGATCGTCACGTAAGCGCTTTCGCGGATGGCCCTTCTCGCCTTGACGTGTCGAATCTCCCTGTACATAGACGCGGCCGTTGTTACAAGTGTCATCACGGTCATGTAGACGGGCATAGCACCTCTCCCAAGCAAAAGAAGGATAACCAGGCCAAGCGGGAAAACAAATGTGAGTACCTTTACCCCCAGCACCATCATATCATCCGTTTCCGCCTTTGCGGTGCTCTCCTCCTTGCGATACGCCAGCTCGTCAAGATGGGCCTCTCTGTGATCAAGGACCAAAAGGACCGCGGAAAGGGAAAGAAGCAGCAATGAACCGCCGAAACCGACGTAGCCGACGATACGCATCAGATCCTGGGGCAGGAAAAAGAATGCGCCGTTATCGTTGATCCAGGACACAACACCGAAAACAGGCGTGACAACTATGGTAATGAGGCCCGCGATCCTTGTAAAGCGCTTTTTGAAAGGCGAGTTGCGTTTGACCTGTTTTTTTGAATCGCCGAAGATCAGCTTTTGAAACACACACAAAAGAAGATATAAAAACGCAAAGGACGCAAATCCGACCAACTGACGGGGACCGCCCGAAATACGCCCGAACAGATCAAAACCAAAAAGTTCGGATCGCACGCTGTCCACCAAAACGGGCGTGTGCGGAAAGCGACAAAACAGAATAAAGGAAACGAAAGGAACGAAAACACTGACAAAGGGAGAAACAAGGCATCCAACGCCACGGATCTTGTATCGCCGATACAGACTCATTTTCTCGATTTGCGCACGTTGCCGATTGATCTCATCGTCAAAGGCGGCATATTTCGCATCGATCTTATCCAGTTCCGGCTGGATCATCTGCATCTTGAAAGAGAGATCATCCTGTCTGTTGCGCAAAAACTGGAGGGGCACAAAAGCCAGCAGCGTATAAAGGATCACACCGCCAAAATAGCTTCCGCCTGCCGTCCAACAAAAGAACTTGAGCAGCCAACCAAGCGGATAGAAGAGAAAGTTGTCAAAAAAGTGCACGAAAAAGTCACCAAAACTCTCAAGTGTAAAGGCAAGCGGGATCGGAGCGGAAAAGTGGCGGAACAGAAAATACAATCCGCACAAAACGCCCAGTCCCAAGACAGTATAAATACAGATGTACAGCAAACGCTTTTTCATAAGTCACCCTCCTTCACAATCGGCTCATAGACGCGTCATATCATCGCATGGATCACGACTGCCGCTTGAGTGGTCTTGCCGTCAGTATAGCACACAATGAGAAAAAAAGCAAGCAATATTGCAGGCACACAAACGGGAGTAGGAAACGAGGAGACTTGCTCCGCTTTGGCGGCAACACCGCCAATCACGCCGCAGGCGTGTATATCATCAATGCGGAGCATTGTATATCACCAACACGAAGTGTTGTATCTCATCAAGCCGCAGGGAGAATGCACGCTATCGCGTGATGAGATACAGCCCCAAGGGCTGATGAGATACGCCGCACGTTGTGCGGTGACGCAAGGAGCGAAGCGACCGAATAGCGAGCCCGCGAGCGTCTATACCAAGCCTGCGGCTTGGATAAACAAAGAAAAGGGAGCGCCGAAGCGCTCCCTTTTCTTTGTTGGCTAGTGCGGTCAATTTAGATGCATCTGCCAAAACGCGAAAGCCCAGTGTTTCCAAGGGTTTCAGCGTTTTTTGAAGGTCACTTTTCTCGAAAATGCACCATTTTTGCAATTTCAAGTGTGGCCTTAATAGATGCACTCTTAGCGCTTTCAGATGCTAAAAAAGAAACTCAATAACTAATTTTTGACTCAACGTCATCCAACTTTCCGGTTTCTTTTAGCTTCAATTTTAGCCACCAAATAGGAAGTGGTGTAATGCTTTCAACTGGCTGATTGTTGTTCCAAATCTTTGTTTCTTCCGTATGGCCATTGTATTCAAATTCACAATACACATTCTCATCACGAGTTTCAAACACTCCACAGATAAAGTCATCGTCATAAATGAGATTCTTGAAGCGAAAGTTGATATAAAATCCACTCATTGTTTTTCCTCGTCTAACATCATATACAGTAGTTCGCCGTTTTCTCCTATCGGCTCCGGTTTGGGAGATGGCGGTTTATATTCACCATATTTTTCCTGATATTCAGCCATAGTGCTCACGCCGAAAAACTTTTGCAATTCTTCTTGCTTGAAATTCCTTGGCTTTCGTTCTCGTTTGCTCAGGGGTTTGTTTGCCATTATCGTCTTTCCTATACCAATATTCAAATTTCAAAGCTCTTTTTTATTTCTTCCGCGATCAATTTATCAAGCTCTTCCACACTTAATTTCATATATTCTTCGATTTTTTCTCTGTCCAAATTATCATTTTCTTGATAATACGGCATATCTCCCATATCTTTCTTGCTTTTGTTCATAACACTCACCTCGCCTATATTTTATCACTTTTTTAGTAACATTTCAAGATTAAGATTTTAGACACAATTTTTTGACAATTAGAAAAACAAAAAAAGGGCAGAACCTTCACGAAAATCGTGAAAATTCTGCCCTCAAAACGGGTGGGTAGGAGTTCATGTCCCTATCAAACCCCGAAAAATGCGAAATGCATCTTTTATTTTTACTTCAAAAAAATCGCATGGAAAAACCCCAGAAGCCGCTTGGCTTCTGGGGTTTTGTTGCCTGCATCTATTAAGGCAACATAAGTTGGTGCGGACGAAAGGACTTGAACCTTCACGATATCGCTATCACAAGCTCCTTAGGCTTGCGTGTCTGCCGATTCCACCACGTCCGCGTGACAACATATCTATTATACTCAAAGGAGAGGGCGTTGTCAAGTGTTTTTTTGAAAAAATTTCGATATTTTTGCAAAAATCAAAATCCGTGGGGTAAGCATACGGCGTCACGTGGGATCTTCTTCCAATCGAACAAAGGAATGAGGTCTGCAAGCAACACGGATTCGGGTGAAGGCAGAAGCCCCAGCGCGGCGGCCAGCGCGCCGATCACGGGGCGCGCATCGGGGTACGTTTCGCGCACGCGCTCCATACAACCGTCTCCGTCACGCTTGGAAAGACGTCTGCCCTCGGCATCGGTCAATAGCGGAATATGGCAGTATACGGGGTGAGAAAAGCCGCACAATTCTTGGATATACATCTGCCGCGGCGTACTGGTGAGCAGATCCGCACCGCGCACGACCTCGGTCACGCCCGAGAGTGCATCGTCCACCACCACAGCCAGTTGATAGGCATACACGCCGTCCGAGCGTCGGATCACAAAATCCGAGCAGTCACGCTCCAGGTTTTCGGTATACGTCCCCTGCAGAACGTCGGTAAAACTCACGTCGCGATCGGGAACGCGCAGGCGGTAAGCGGGGCGGCGTCCTGCTGGCGGTTGCTCGCCGCGCGCGGCGCGGGCAAGACAGCGGCGATCATACAAAGGCGCACCGTCCGAAAGGTGCGGCGCACTGGCCGCATGCAACTCGGCGCGCGAGCAGTAACAAGGGTACAGGAGCCCCTCTGCCTCAAACTTCTCAAAATAGGCATCGTACACGGCACTGCGCTGTGACTGCCACAGCACCTCACCGTCATAGTCCAACCCAAGCCAGGCCAGATCGTCCAGGAGATAGCGCGTATTCTCCCCCATAAAGGGACAACGCGCGGCGTCCAGATCCTCAATGCGGAGCACAAAGCGACCGCCGCGCGAGCGCACCGAAAGCCACGCCAACATCGCGCACATCAGATTACCCAGATGCAGTCGTCCACTCGGCGTCGGGGCAAAGCGCCCCGTGGGCACCATCACTTCATTCTTCATATGATACCTCTCTTCCGTTGCTCACAAAAGTGAGCGTTCCCGCCGTATCGGTGCGAAACACCTCGGCACCCACTGCGGCAAGACCGTCCAGCACCGTCTCGTGCGGAAAGCCGTACGAATTTTCCCTGCCGCACGAAATGGCGGCCAGGGTCGGCGTGGTCAGTTTCAAAAACGCCCCGGTACTTGCCGTATCCGAGCCGTGATGCCCGACCTTGAGCAGATCGCAATCCAAAAAGCCCGACCCGTGTGCGTCCATAAGCGCCTGCTCGCCCTGTGCTTCCGTGTCGCCCATAAAAAGCAGAACAGTCGTACCGAAGGCCACACGAAGCACAAGGCTTGCGTTATTCACGTTCTCGTCCTCGGGCAGAGCGCACACCAACGTACAATAGGCGTCATTCAGCGAAAAACGGTACCCGTCTGCCACCTTTTCGACAGGAACGTCGCGTTCCCGTGCCGCATCCAGCAACAGTTGATAACCAAGTTCCTTCGACTCCGCCGAGGAGCAAATAAGTCCGTGGACGGTGCGAGTTTCCAGGATCGCACGGGCGTTTCCGTAATGATCCTCGTGTGGGTGCGTTACGATGATGTACGCAAGTTCACGAATCCCAAGTGCCGTGAGCTGTGCAAGCACCGCATCACGTGAGGTGGCCGTGCCCGTGTCGATCAGCAGATGTGCATCGCCCTGCGAGAGCAAAATGCAATCGCTCTGCCCCACGTCGAGTACGCGCACGTACAGTGCGGCGTCCTCCTCGCGCTGACAGGAGAGCGCGGAAAGCAGGAAAAGAACGAGCAGAACAAAGCACGCCACGCGGCGTATTCCGTTTCGCATTTTCCCACCCCCTTTTGCACCATTTTACCATAAAATCCCGCATTTGCAAAGACCTTTGCACAAATTTGCAAGGGACAATCCCTCGGTTGCATAAGGTAAGGCAGAAAGGAGGTGACCGTATGAAGATCAGGATCACGCCGGGAGCAGTCCTTTTGCTTGCCGTGATGGCGGTTTCGGGTGGTTCACTCTTCCCCGCCACGGTCCTTTGCGTCGCAGTGCACGAGTGTGGCCACCTGCTCGCGGCCTGTCTGCTTGACGTGCGCTTGCGTCTCCTGGAACTGGATATCCCGGGGGCGCGCCTCGTCACGGAAGGATTGATCCCCTCCTACCGCGCCGAGTGGCTCATGGCCGCGGCTGGGCCCGCGGCCTCGTTGCTCCTTGCCCTGTTTGCCCTGCCCCACCGCACGCCGTTTTTCACGGCGGTATACGCCACCACGCTCTCGCTTGCCCTGTTTAACCTGTTGCCCATCAAGCACTTTGACGGCGGCCGTATGCTCTCCTCGGCCATAGCGCCGCTCGCGGGCGAAGCAATTGCCGACCGACTGCTCGCCGCCACAAGTTACGTGTGCCTTTTGCTCCTGTTTTCCCTTGCCTCGTGTCTGCTTCTGCGATACGGCGAAACCATGACGCTCGCGGTGCTTTCCGCATCACTGTTTACCCGATTATTCCTGTGCGAGAAGGCGTGACGAGCAAAAACGAGGATTCGGGAGAATTTCAAAGGATTTGGGAGAATAAAGGAGTTTTTCTTGTCCTAATCCAAAAAAATTCCGTTTTTTTACGCCAGATTGCGCCAGATTGCGGATATTTCTGCTTTTTTTCGGAAAACTATTGCATTTTATATCAGTTTCTGTTACAATATCCTGTAGCCGAAGAAAATCGAACAAAGTCGGGCTTTGCGGGCAAACCTTTGTCACGGCGAAAGACGCGAAAATGCATTGCCTTGAGGCGGCTTTGTTTGATTCCTTTCAGCTACCAGTCCTGTAAAGGCCAAAAAATTTTGACTTTCAAGGAGTACCGATACGGAATGAACAATACACTGATTCGTCTGCGGTCTATCAGCAAATCCTTTGACGGTGAACAGATCCTTTGCAACATCGATCTGGACATTCACGACAAGGAATTTGTCACTCTGCTCGGCCCCTCGGGCTGCGGCAAGACCACCACGCTGCGTATCATCGGCGGCTTTGAGACGCCCGATGAAGGCGAAGTGATCTTTGACGGCGCACGCATCAACGACGTGCCGCCCTATCAGCGTCAGGTGAACACCGTGTTCCAAAAGTACGCCCTGTTCCCCCATCTCAACGTATACGATAACGTGGCGTTCGGCCTCCGTCTGCAAAAGGTAAAGGAGGAGGAGATCCGCGAGCGCGTAAAGGAAATGCTGAAGATGACGGGACTCAAGGGCTTTGAGGCACGCCGCCCCTCCACCCTCTCGGGCGGTCAGCAGCAGCGTGTTGCTATCGCGCGCGCGCTCGTGAACAAGCCCCGCGTGCTTCTGCTGGACGAGCCGCTCGGCGCGCTCGATCTTAAACTCCGCAAGGATATGCAGAACGAACTCAAACGCATTCAGCACGCCACGGGCATCACCTTTATCTACGTTACCCACGATCAGGAGGAGGCACTCTCCATGTCCGACACCGTGGTGATCATGGCCGAAGGCCGCATTCAGCAAATCGGCACCCCCACCGACATCTACAACGAGCCCGTCAATGCCTTCGTTGCCGACTTCATCGGCGAATCGAACATTCTGGACGGCGTGATGCTCTCGGACAAGAAGGCCCGTTTCTCGGGTCACACCTTCGACTGTGTGGACGGCGGTTTTGAAAAGAACGAGGCCGTGGATATCGTGGTACGTCCCGAGGACGTGGACGTCGTTCCCGTGGAAAAGGGTATGCTTTCGGGCACGGTGTCCTCCGTCACCTTCAAGGGTGACTACTACGAGATCATCGTGGACGTCTGCGGCTTCAAGTGGATGATCGAGACCTCCGACTACGTCGCGCCCGAGGAAAAGATCGGATTGTATATTGAACCCGACGCCATTCACGTTATGAAAAAATCCGAGTTTTCGGGTATGTTCGGCGACTATTCCACCTTCTCCGAGGAGATGGACCATCTCTCGGACCCCGATGCGGACGCGGAGGTGGAGGAGGAATGAAGCACAAACTCTCCTTGATGGAGCGAATCGCGGCTCTGCCCCACTTCGTCTGGGCACTCATTTTCATCGTGGGCCCACTCTTGTTCGTGGTGTATTTCGCCTTCACGAACACGAAGGGAGAGTTTACCTTCTCCAACATTGAGTTGCTTTCCTCCTATTCGCACATTTTCCTTGTCTCCATCTGCTTTGCGCTGGTGGCGACCGCCATCTGTCTGCTCATCGGCTATCCGCTCGCCTTCGTGATGTCGCGCGCAAAGCCCTCTACGCAGAAAATCCTGATGGTGCTGATCATGCTCCCGATGTGGATCAGTCTCCTGATCCGTACCTACTCCCTGATGACCCTTCTGGACAACGGCGGCCTTGTGAACTCGATGCTCGAAGCACTGGGCCTCGACCCCGTCAAGATGGTCGGCACGGGCGGTGCGGTGATCCTTGGTATGGTATACGATTTCCTGCCCTATATGGTACTGCCCATCTACACCTCGATGTCCAAACTGGACAAGCGGTATCTGGAGGCGGCGGCCGACCTTGGCTGTAACAGTTTCCAGACCATTTTCCGCGTGGTGCTTCCCCTCACAGTCCCCGGTATCATTTCGGGTATCACGATGGTCTTCGTGCCCTCTATCTCCACCTTCTATATCTCGCAAAAACTCGGCGGTGGTAACTTTGACCTGATCGGCGACACGATCGAGCGTCAGTTCAAGTACCCCTCCACCTACCACGTGGGCGCCGCGATCTCGCTTGTGATGATGATCCTCATTCTGATCTCGGTTGCGGTGATGAACCGCTTTTCCGATGCCGACGGAGAGGAGATGATCGTATGAAAACACTCTCTCGCACCTATATGTGGGTCGTGCTCGCACTGCTGTACGCGCCCATTCTCGTACTGGTCGTCTTTTCCTTCAACAAGGGCGGCTCCCTCTCGTCCTACACGGGCTTTTCCTTCCGTTGGTATGGCGAACTGTTCCGCGACAGCGTGGCACTGGAGTCCCTCAAAAATTCGCTCTTCCTGGCACTTTCCTCGTCGGCCATTGCCACGGTGATCGGCACCTTCGCCGCACTCGGCCTTGACCGCATGAAAAACCGCGCACTCAAGGGCGCGATCAACTCCATCACCAACATTCCGATGATGAATCCCGATATCGTCACGGGTGTTTCGATGATGCTTTTGTTCGTGGCGCTCGGCGGCGTGATGCAACTGAACAACGTACTGGGTCGCTGGACGATGCTGATCGCCCACGTCACCTTCATTCTTCCCTACGTGATCCTGTCGGTGCTCCCGCGCTTCCGTCAGTTTGACAGTTCTCTACGCGAGGCAGCACTGGACCTTGGCTGTACCCCCGCGGGCAGTTTCTTCCGCGTGGAACTCCCCTCGGTGCTCCCCGGTATCGTTTCGGGCTTCGTGATGGGCTTCACGCTCTCGCTTGACGACTTCGTGATCAGCCACTTCGTGAGTTCTCCCGACTTCCAGACGCTTCCCCTGTATATCTATAACCAGACCGCGCACGCCGTGAAATACAGTATGTACGCGCTCTGTACCCTCATCATTGTCACCATTCTCGTGCTATTGCTTGCTGTCAACTTCGCGGGCAGTCTTGGCAAGAAAAAGGAGGGCGCAAAATGAAAAAACTGATGCTTTGTCTGTTTGTCCTTTTGCTCCTTTGCCTCTCACTTGCGGCCTGCGACAGTGGCAGTGAGACCGTGACGTTGTACGTGTACAACTGGGGCGAGTATATCTCCGACGGCTCGGAGGGCTCGCTTGACGTCAACGCCGCATTTGAGGAGTGGTGCGCTGCGCAGGGTATGAACGTGGAGGTCAACTACTCCACCTTCTCCTCCAACGAGGATATGTACACCAAACTGAACTCGGGCGCAACCAAGTACGACGTGGTGGTTCCCTCGGATTATATGGTGGAACGTATGATCAAGGAGGGTATGCTTCGGCCCCTCAATTTTGACAACATTCCCAACGCAAAGTATATCGACAACGCGTCGCTCTTCGGCGGCGATATGCCCTACTATGACGAAACGGGCGCTTATTCGGTGCCCTACACCTACGGCACGGTCGGCATTCTCTACAATCAGACGATGGTGGACGAGGCGGATATCGGCTCCTGGGGCATCATGTGGGACGAGACCTACGAGGGCAATATCCTGCAGTTCAACAACTCCCGCGACGCCTTTGCTACCGCGCTTTACTACCTCGGTTATAGCGTGAACACCACGAACGAGGCCGAATGGCGCGAGGCACTGGAACTGCTCAAAACGCAAAAGAACATCGTGCAGGGCTACGTGATGGACGAGGTTTTCAACAAGATGGAGAACGGCTCTGCCGCCATCGCGCCCTACTACGCGGGCGACTTCTTCACGATGTACGCCGACAACGAGGATCTGGCGTTTTTCTACCCCCGTGAGGGTACGAACGTGTTCGTGGACGCGATGTGCGTGCCCACGGGCTCGCAGAATCCCGAACTCGCGGAGATGTATATCAACTTTATGCTCTCCCGCGAGACGGCCATTGCCAATGCGGAGTATATCTGCTACGCCTCGCCGAATCTGCTTGTCAAAGAGGATCCCGACTATATCGCCACCATGCAGGAGATCCACCCCGATGCAATGGAGATCCTGTACGGCACCGCCGATATCAAAATGGAGCCCTACGATAACCTCGCCGAGGAGCAGCTTGCAATGGTCAACGAGCTCTGGGAGGACCTGAAGATCGAAAGCACCATCGGCAGTGCGATCATCGTGACCGCCCTTGTGATCGTGGTCGGATGCGTGGGTGCGGGCGTCTGGCTCTACGTTATGCGCAGAAAGCGCCGCAAGATCGTGAGTGATCTTTGGAATGACTAAACAAAAAAGCACCCCGACGGGGTGCTTTTTTATGTAATGATTTTGTGCGCGAAATATTGCTCTTGGAAATGAACTGCTTGCTCGATCTGCTCCCTTGTGAAGCGCATACCGCACGGCACCACGACCCATTTATCCTCCACGTCATCGTATCTGTGAATGATCGCAATGACTTCCCCTTCCAATTTCTCCAGCGGGGTGTCCACGCCAAGCACGTATACGTCCTGCTCTTCACCGTCTCCCGCCATCACGTTTTCGATATAGCCGTAATTGACGGGATACCGCAGAGTCGGATACGCAGGGTGGCAACTCCCAAGAGGACGATCCACGATGACGGTAACGGTAGATCCTATCATGTTATGTCCTCCTTGCTCTGGGCTTGTAGGTCTATTATATCACACATGAGATGCTTTGTAAATAATCACGTATGTCTTGCGTCTATCGGTAGACATCAAAAAATTTACTTTGCGCGAAGAGGTGCCGCGCTCCCTGCGCCGGTGCGAACACACATAAGGTCCACGCCCTAAAAACGTGCCACCGGCACGTTTTTGCACCGTGATGCGATGTGCACATCAACCCGCTCCCGCCACAAGAAGAGCCCGACGAGATT
>JAZSGQ010000082.1:0-22969 GCA_045532805.1 Eubacteriales bacterium | reverse complement strand
GGCAAATCGACGTACGTGCTTCGGTAAATTTCCTTGCAATATCCGCATATTGCCGCGAAAATTTATCTTGTCCGTCCTGCCGATTTGCTCCTTCAAAACTCTTCGACCCCAAAGCTTTGATTTTTGTGTGATTTTGGTGCTTGGCGTGCGCCGCCAAGTGTGGACTTTGCAAGAGCGGCAAGTGCCGAAAGCACCGAAAAGCACCGTTTTAGGGCGGGTTCGGATCATTCCCTCTTGCCTAAGGAAAAGCGCACCGTTTTCACGGTGCGCTTTTTTTCTTGCAAAATCCCTTCCAAAAAATCGAGATTTATGATATACTGTATTTAAGTATGGAATAATATATAGGTAACGTAGACGCACAGGGAAGGGGGAGGCGCGTGGAACGCTTTGAAAGATGGCCGATGTTGGCTCAAACCGCCACGCCCGAGGCATTGAAGGCGTTGTCCGCCGAACAACTCACTGTGCTTGCCGCCCAGATCCGCGATTACCTCATTTACCGCACGGAGGAAAACGGCGGACATCTGGCCTCCAATCTCGGTGTGGTTGAGTTGACTATGGCTATACACCGCGTATTTGATGCGCCGCGCGATCATATCATCTTTGACGTGGGGCATCAGAGTTACGTGCACAAGTTGCTTACGGGGCGCGGTGAGCGGTTTGACACCCTGCGCTGTGCGGGGGGCCTGTCGGGCTTCACCAAGCGCGCGGAAAGTGTGTACGATCCCTTTGGCGCGGGACACAGTTCCACGGCGATCTCCGCGGCACTCGGTATGGCCGAGGCGGATCGGCTCCAAGGGAACGACGCCTTTACGGTGGCCGTCGTGGGTGACGGTGCGCTCACGGGCGGCCTTGCCTTTGAGGGGCTGAACAACTGTCATCCCGACCTCAAACTGATCATTATCATCAACGAAAACGAAATGTCGATCTCGCCCAACACGGGCAGAGTCGCCGCTCAACTTTCGCGTATGCGCGCCTCGCGCGGCTATATCCGCGCCAAGGAGATTTCGTCGCGCGTACTGCGTGCCATTCCGCTTGTGGGACGGCCCTTGTATCGCGGCGTGCGCCGCATCAAGCGGCATATCAAACACGCGTTTTACCGTGAGAATGTATTCGAACACATGGGCATTCACTATCTGGGTCCCGTTGACGGCAACGATCTTGCAGGCACCGAATCCATGCTACGGCACGCTAAGCACCTTGGCACCAGTGTGATCCTGCACGTGAAAACCAAGAAGGGCAAGGGCTACGCCCCCGCCGAGCAGAATGCCGCGCAGTATCACGCCCTGCCACCGCGCGGTAAGCGTACGGTGGGCGAGACGTTTTCCGCGCGAATGGGCAACATGCTGTGTGACCTTGCCGCCGAGGATACACGCCTTGTGGCGATCACCGCCGCGATGCGCGACGGCACGGGACTTGCCGCGTTTGCCGAGCGCTATCCCAAACGCTTTTTTGACGTCGGTATTGCCGAAGGGCACGCCGTTACCTTTGCCGCGGGTCTTGCCGCGAGTGGACTGCACCCTGTGGTGGCGATCTACTCCACCTTCCTGCAACGTGCGTATGACAACGTGGTGCACGATGCGGCACTGCAGGGATTGCCGCTGACGCTTTGCATCGACCGCGCGGGACTGAACGCGCAGGACGGTGCTACGCACCACGGTGTATTCGACGTGGCCCTGCTTTCCACCCTCCCCCAAGTGCGTATTTTCGCACCCGTTACGGGGGATACGCTGACGCTTTGTCTGCGTGAGGCACTGGCCTTTGGCGGGATATCGGCGGTGCGCTATCCATCGGGTGTGCCCGATGCGCACATCGAACAGGCCTTTTACGGGGAACGCCCCGCACGGCTCGGCGTGCGCGTGTGGGACAGCACCGATGCACCGATGCTCACGCTTGTCACCTATGGCCGTATCGTCAACGAGGCACTGACCGCCGCCAAAGCGCTGGCTGAAAAAGGGGTCGGGATCCGCATCCTTTTGTGCGAATATCTCGCCCCGTATGGCACCCTTTGCGCAGAGCTTGCACCCTTGCTGGTCGGCGGGGACGTGATCTTCCTTGAGGAAGAGATCCGCGCAGGCGGATTCGGTATGCACCTGTCCGATGCCCTTCGTCGCGCGGGTGATATGCACAAGCATCACCGTATGGCGACCGAGAACGGATTTCTCGTACCGTGTGAGAGACAAACAGTTTTTGCCGCGGCAGGCATCGATGCCGCACACATTCAAGCAACCGTACAGCAGATCATCAAAGGAGAAGCGATATGTTAAAAGTAGAACGTAGCAGTGTAATGAATCTGGAGAACGCGATCCGTGGTGCCCGCAACCCCATGAACAGTTGGGCGCGCATGGACAGCGCGTATGATGAATCGGGCGCTTTCGTGCTCGGCCCCAACGATCTGGACCTTGCCAAGCGCCTGGCGCGCGCGGGCTCGGATCACCGCAAATATCTACGCCAGATCTTTGTGTCGGTGGATATCACCGCGCCGCTGTACTGGTGGAAGGAATTTGACACCTATAAGGTTGGCACGGTGGCCAACTCCACCTCCACGATGCACAAGATACATAGCAAGGCCTTCACCCGTGAGGACTTCTCGCACGATCGCCTGGACGAGGGCGGCCTTGCCGCACTGGACGCTGTGATCACTTACCTGGAGAGCGAGCGCCAAAAGTTCGTGGCCGACACCGCCGACCGTCAGAGTTGGCACAATATGATCCAGATGTTGCCTTCCTCCTACAATCAGATGCGCACGGTCACGATGAACTATGAAAATCTCATCAATATCTATTACGCGCGCCGCGCGCACAAGCTGGCTGAGTGGCACACGCTGTGCGATTGGATCATGTCACTGCCCTATGCCGCGGAGCTGATCGCCGTCAAGGAGGGATAACGGTATGAAAAAATACAGATTGCAGATTGGTCTGGACGTCGATGACGTACTGTACGACTGCAACCGTTACGCGCTGGAACTGCTCAACAAAGAGGAGCAGATCACCCCGCCGCTGACGGTGCACAATATCCGTTCCTGGGGACAAGGTGACGGCAAGGCGGACGAGCGTTTGCGTTACTTCTCCCGCCCCGATTTCGTGGCCTCGCAACCCGTTCTGCCCGGTGCCAAGGAATTCGTGGCGCGGCTTGCCGAGGTGGCGGACGTGTTCTTTGTTTCTGCTGTGCCGCCCGAATGTATGAGCGCGCGCGCCTTGCGCCTCGTGCAGGATTTTCCGCAGATCCCCACGAGGAACATTCTGCTCGGTCACCGCAAGGATCTGGTGAATCTTGATATTCTGCTGGACGATGCGGCGCACAACATCGTGCGCACGCCCGCGACTTATCCCGTACTGTTCCGCAAACCCTGGAATATGCACCTTTCGGGCATTCTCTCCGTGACCAGTTACGATGATTTTCTGCACTTGGTCGATATCCTGCGTCACTCCTTCAGCGACGCGCGTCCCGATCTGCGCGAGGGCGGCGTGATCTGTCTTGTCGGTCCCACGGGCACGGGCAAGACCGAGATCACGCGCGAACTGGTGCAGAAGCACGGCATGGTGCGTCCCGCTACCGCTACCACGCGCCCGAAGCGTAACGCCGAGGGGGCAGGGGACTACCACTTTCTTACCGAGCCCGAGTTTTTGGCCGAGAGCGAGTCGGGCGCATACCTGGAAACCACGGTATACAGCGGCTACTACTTCGGCACGCGTGCCACGGAGATCGACGCCGTGGTGGAGAACGGAAAAGTGGCGGTGCTTCCCATTGATATCTGCGGCGCACTCACACTGAAAAACCGCTATCGCGGCAAGGCGTTGCTGTTGTTCCTTGACCGCAAGCGCGAGGACATCTTACTGGATATCGTGTCCCGCGATCTCGACGCTTGGGACAAGACCTGCCGCATTCTTTCCTTGGACGATGAGTGCCGCAACGAGGAGTTGTGCGACCTGACGGTCAATGCCAACCGCGCACCCGCAGAGGTGGCGGCGCATATCGCCGCAGTGGTGGCAAGCGGCTCAGTGCTGGGTGAATAAACAAGAGCATTTTTTAAAAAATATTCACTCTGCTTTGCATAAACGAATGAGCACTCTCGGCCGGCTTTGGCTCGAATTCCACGGAAGTGTAAAAAAATATTGGGCAACCTATACAATTTAATTGGTGGAAATATGTCGAATAAGACCCGAAACCATGAAAGTTGAAAAAAGGACTTGACATTTGTATATTTATGCGCTATACTGTATGCAAGCTCAAACGAGCGAGTATTATTATATCATTTTGAAAGGACAATTACATTATGAAAAAGATTCTTTCTCTGGTACTTGCAACGCTGATGATCGTTGGCTGTGTCGCCGCTTTCTCTGCTTGCAACGATGACGAGGGCGACAAGGCCGCTCTGAAAGTTGTTGACATCGGTCTGACCGAAGAGGAATATGCCTTTGCAGTTGCAAAGGGCAACGCGGAACTTCTGGGCCAGCTCAACACCTTCCTTGCTAAGATCAAGGGTGACGGTACCTTCAACAGTATCGTCAACAAGTACTACGGCGACGGTACTCCCACCGCTGTGAAGTCTGCCGCTACGATGAAAAATGACGGCACGCAGTTGATAGTTGCGACCAACGCCGCTTTCGAGCCCTTCGAGTACAAGAATGGCGAGAACTACTACGGCATCGATATGGAAATCATGGATCTCTTTGCCAAGGAGATCGGCAAGGAACTTTACATCTACGACATGACCTTTGACGCAGTTTGCCTGGCCGTTTCCACGACGGGTGGCGATTACACCGAGGGTGATGAGACCATTCAGAGCGGTATTTGCGACATTGCCGCCGCAGGTCTGACAGTAAGAGAGGATCGTGCACAGATCCTTGATTTCTCCGATTCTTACTACAACGCAGCACAGATGCTGATCGTTGCCGCCGACGACACTACCTTTGATGAGTGTAAGACGGTGGCTGACGTTGAGGCCATTCTGAATGCAATGGATAGCACCACCAAGGTGGGTACGCAGAACGGCACTACGGGCAAGGTTTACTGCGAGGGTGACGCAGATGTGGAAGGTGGCTTCGGCTTTGCGGGCTACAAGTTCACCACCATCGGCTATGATAATGGCGCGCTGGCTGCACAGAACATTCTGAACGGCAACGTGAAGTACGTGATCATCGACGAGGGACCTGCCAAGGCAATCGTTGAGAACATCAACGCCGTTAACTAATAGATCGGTACGCAAGGCGAGCATTTCGCTCGCCTTGCGTTCTCTGTGTTTTTAACTTCTTAATAAGGAATATACTATGAAAAAATTTTTGCGTAAGCATTGGATAGACGTTCTGGCCGTGATTGTGGTCGTTGTGTTATTCGTGCTACTGGCGTTGACGATTGCGGACCGCTTCAAGTTTGATAAGAAGTGGGACTTTTTCTATAATTACTTCATTACCAACAACGGATATAAGCGTCTGATCGAGGGTATGAAGAATACGGCGATCATTGCCGTTGCGGGCTTGATTTTCGGTTCCGTGATCGGTACGCTGATCGCGGTGATCAAAGTGATTCCGCCCTACAAGCGTTTGACCAGATATTTACAGACGATCTGCAACGTGTACGTGGCATTTTTCCGCGGAACGCCTATTGTGGTACAGCTTTTGCTTGGCTACTATATTCTGCTTCCTCTGCTTTCTCTCAAACTCTCTCCCGTCGCCTCCTGCGTGATGATCTTCTCGCTGAACAGCGGCGCTTACATTTCCGAAATCATGCGTGGCGGTATCAATTCCGTCGATCCCGGGCAACTTGAGGCCGCGCGCGCGGTCGGTTTGCCTTTTTCTGTTGCTATGATCAAGGTGGTCGTTCCGCAGGCAATCAAGAATATTCTGCCCACGATGGGTAACGAGTTCATTGCACTGATCAAGGAGACCGCTATTGTCGGTTACGTAGGCGCGGTGGACATTACGAAGGCCTTTCAGGAGCAAGGATCCAATACCTATGAGTTTATGATCCCGTACCTTGTTATGGCGGCGATTTATATTGTGCTTGTGGCGGCGATTGCGGCGCTTATCAAATGGATGGAAAGGAGCTTGGCGAAGAATGAAAGACGCGGTTAATGCTTTGATCGAAACCAAGGGCCTTACCAAGCGATATGGATCACTGCTTGTGCTGGATCACATCGACGAGGTGATCCGCGAGGGCGAAAAGGTTGCCGTGATCGGCCCCTCGGGTAGTGGCAAATCTACGTTTTTGCGTTGTCTGAACTGTATGGAGGATCCAAGCGAGGGCTCCATCTATTTTGACGGTGTGGATATTGCCGATCCCAAGATCAATATCAATGCGCACCGAGAGCGCATCGGTATGGTGTTCCAGCAATTCAACCTGTTCAATAACAAAACGGTGCTTCAGAATATTATGCTGGCGCCTATCTATGTGGGCAAGCGCAATTTGCGTCGCGTAAAGCGACAGAATTTCTGGAGAAGACTCAAGCGCAAGGAGTTGCTTCCCGTGACGACGACCAAAAAGGAGATCGTGGAGAACGCTCGCGCCAAGGCCGAGGAGTTGCTTGCTCGCATCGGCTTGCAAGAGAAGGCAGATTGCTATCCTGCCACGCTGTCGGGTGGCCAGAAACAGCGCATTGCTATTGTGCGTGCCTTGGCGATGAATCCTAAAGTGATGCTGTTTGACGAGCCGACCTCGGCACTCGACCCCGAAATGGTGGGCGAGGTACTGGACTTGATCAAGCAACTGGCCGATGAGGGTATGACGATGGTGATCGTCACGCACGAGATGGGCTTTGCCCGTGAGGTGGCAGACCGTGTGTTCTTCATGGACGGCGGCATCATTGCCGAGCAGGGTACCCCGCACGAAATCTTCAACGCACCGAAGAGCGAGAGATTGCAGGGCTTCCTTGCCAAGGTGCTTTAATAGAAAAGAACCGACTGCCGGGCAGTCGGTTCTTTCTTTTTCGCGCAGATTGCGAAAAGCCGCGCCGCGTTTTTTGGGGAAAATGTCCCTTGCATAAAAATGACAAATATGTTAAAATATATATAATAGGGTATGACATCGACGGAAGGGAGGCGAGTACCAATGTTTTCTGTGGGAGAGTATATCGTTTACGGTATCAATGGAATTTGCCGCGTGGAGGAGATCTGTGCTTCTCCGTATGATGCGAGCGACACCCGTACGTATTACCTGTTGGTGCCGCTGAACAATCCGATGAGTTCCACCATCTACACCCCCGTGGATAACGAGCGTGTACCGATGCGCCGTTTGATGACGCCCGAGCAGATCGAGGCACTGATCGCCGCGATGCGGGATATCGAGCCTCTCACCGTTCCCGTGGAAAAACAGCGCCGCGAGATCTATCGCGCCACCATTGGCGAACTGCGCCCCGAGGGTTACGTCAGTGTGATCAAGACCGTGCACCGCCGCCGCGAGGAGTTGGCCGCCGCGCACAAGCATTTTCCCGTATCGGATCTGGAATACGGCCGCCTTGCCAAGCACCTGCTTTACAGTGAGTTTGCGCACGTCCTGGGTCTTGAGGAGTCCAAGATCGAGGGGTATATCGAGGAAAAACTCGGCAAAGCCGAATAAAAAAGTAACGCACCGCGAAAGCGGTGCGTTTTTTCTTGACTTTTGCCCCGTGGGGGCGTATAATGGAGGTATCTTCCATCGGAGGTGCTTGTATGAAACTCGGATTTATCGGAATGGGGAATATGGCAACGGCACTGGTGCGCGGATTTCTCGCATCGGGTAAGGTGCAGGGCGCCGAGATCGGCGCGTTTGACCCGAACACGGAGCGTTTGCAGAGTATGGCCGGGGAACTGGGACTCGTGGCCCTTAACTCGGAGCGTGCAGTGGCGGATTTTGCCGATATGGTCGTGATCGCCTGCAAGCCCTATCACGTGCAGGGTGCACTGGAGGCCATGGGCGAGGCGCTTGCCGACAAAGCACTGCTCTCGATCGCACTCGGTTGGGATCACGCGGCCTACCGCGCCGTGCTCCCGCAGAACGTGCGCGTGCAGTTCGTGATGCCCAATACGCCTGCCATGGTGGGCGCGGGTATGTTTTTGTTCGAAGAGACCAACACCTTGCGCGAGGGCGAACTGAATTTTGCCAAGGAGATCTTTGCCGCGATCGGTGCCGTGGAGGTGTTGTCCTCCTCTCTGATGGGCATCGGCGGCGCGCTTTCGGGTTGCGGTCCTGCCTTTGTGGATATGTTTATCGAGGCTTTTGCCGACGCAGGCGTGCGTTACGGTATGCCGCGCGACAAGGCGCTCGCACTTGTGTCACAGACTGTAATGGGCGCGGCCAAACTGCAAAAGGATACGGGTCTGCACCCGGGAGTACTCAAGGATATGGTCTGCTCGCCCGGTGGCTCCACCATTCGCGGTGTGGCGGCACTGGAGCAAAACTGCTTCCGCGGCGCGGCGATTGCCGCGATTGAAGCCATTATGGAGGGATAAAGTTATGCGATACCGTATTGATCACGATTACCATATCCATTCTTTTCTTTCTTCCTGTGCGTCAAATCCCGAGCAGGACGAGCAATATATCCTGAAAAGAACGAAGGAGTTGGGACTGTCGCGCATCTGCATCACCAACCACTATTGGGACGGTGCCGTGCCGGGTGCTTCCAAGTGGTATAGCCGTCAGGGCTTTGACCATATCGCGCAGTCTTTGCCGTTGCCGCAAGATGGGGACGTGGAGTTCCTTTTTGGCTGTGAAACGGATATGGACAAGCACATGACCGTGGGCTGTCCTCCCTCGCGCTACGACGATTTTGATTTTATCATCATTCCTACCACGCATCTGCATATGTTCGGCTTTACCGTCGAGGAGGCAGACGATAACGTCGCATCAAAGGCGCGGCTTTGGGCACAGCGCTTCGATGCGCTGCTTGCGCAGTCCTTGCCCTTCCACAAGATCGGCATTGCACACCTTTCCACGTGCCTGATCAACTGGCGCAGAAAGTCGCGTGAGGAATATTTTGCCACGCTTGAGGCAATCGACAAAAAAGAGGCCGAGCGCCTGTTTGCTATGGCCGCCACGCGCGGTTGCGGCATCGAGCTGAATCTCGGTGATATGCGCATCGCTGGCAAGGATATGGACAAGGCGTTGGAACTTTTCCACATTGCTAAGGGCTGTGGTTGCAAGTTCTATCTGGGCAGCGATGCGCACGAGCCGCAGGAGTTTGACGGCTTCCATGAAATTTATGAGCAAGTCATCACCAAACTGGACCTGACCGAGAACGACAAATTCCATATCGGATAAAAAAGAAAAGCGCTCGCCAAAAGCGAGCGCCTTTCTATTTCCTTAAGCTCTGGTCACTTTGCCGGAGCGCAGGCAACGGGCGCAAACCGCCACGGTGGTGGGGGTCCCGTCAACGATAGCCTTTACCTTGCGGATATTGGGCTTCCAAGAACGGTTGGTCTTGCGATGGGAGTGAGAAACGTTCTGACCGAACACAACGCCCTTGCCGCAAACACTGCACTTTGCCATATTGACACCTCCTGTCGCACCCGTGGGTGCTCAACGTTTATCTGTATAGATTTTTTCACAGCATATTGCATTATACCATAAATGCGAAAAAAATGCAAGCCCTTTTTTAAAAAAACTATTTTTTTCGCTGTTTGCCGCATACAAAGGCCGCGTGCGGCGGATTTTTGTGCCTATGCACCAAAGAAAAGGTCGCGTGCCGCTTGCCAGTTCTGCGGCAGTGTGGCCTCGCGTGGTGTGCCTTTCTTTGCCGAGAGGAAGAGCGACAGGCGGGGTGTGACATCCTTGCTCACGGCAAGCGAACTGCGCACCACGGGGAGCGTGAGTTCTGCCGAGGCGCGGTGCAAGCCAAGCAACAGCGGCAATGCCCGCTCTGCCGTGGCGGCGTTACCTGCGGGGCATTCGAGCAGTACGGAAAGAGCGGCACCGCCAAGATCTGCGCCGCGGCACCACGCGTCGGTGGCAAGGGCCAACAGTGCGCCCGAAGCATCGCGCTCTACGCTCACGCCGCCAAGCAACGTATCGCCGTGTTCTGCAAAGGTGCAGACTGCGTCGGCGGGCACGTCAGGCGCACAGTGGAGCGCCAGAGGGCGCGGCTCGTAAAACCCTCGAAGCAGAGAAAAATCCAGGGCAAGCAGTTCCGCACCGCCGCGAAGAACGGTGAGCCGTTCGCCAGGGGTGAGAGAGCCGATGAGCGAAAGAGGACGTTCACCGTCAAAGAGCGAAGGTACGGCCTGCTCGGGTGCCACCAACAACAGCGAATGGCGACCTGCCGAGAGGGGAATCTCCAAGGGCGCGGCATCGGCGGCGAGGACCGTGAGATCCAGCATAGCGCCGCCCGTGTGCAAAAGGTGCACAAGCACGCCTTCCTCACCCACGACCGCTACGGGCTTGACACCAAGCGGCGAGGTGGCGGCGAGGAATGCGGTGCATTCCTCGGTAAAAGGTGCGTCTTTCGTGGGTGTGAGGAGCAACAGTACGCCGCGTGTGGGCAGGCGCACGGGTGCGTGCCGCCCAAGTGTAGCCGTCGCGTGCTCCAGTTTTAACTGTGTCGCATCGGGCGCATCTTTTTGCACCAGCACCATCTGCTCGTGCGTGCCGACGGTGGGCACGTCCACGCAAGGAGTAATACCCGCCCGTGCAAGATAGCGACCTGCCACCTCCATCATCTGTAAAAAGGAGGGCGGCGAGGACTCGCCAAGAGTGCTCCATTTTGCGCACAGATCCGCAAACGTTTGCACGCTTTGCGCGTCACCGCCAACCGAAACCACCCGGACGGCTTGGGGAATGCCGGCAAAATGCGCGGCAAGTTGTTCTAAAAAAAGCAACTCGTGCAAAAACGGATCGCGGTGCTCACGCATGCGGAAGTACTGCTGTAGGCGCGGGAGCAGGGGACATAAGTTGTCTAATGCGTACTCGCGGCAAAGTGCGTCAAGTGCCTCTTTGCCAAACAGACAAAAACGAGGGATCGGGACGCGCTCGGCAAAGCAATCAAAGGTAGAGTTCATATCAATCCTCCAGAACGCCGATCAGGCGATCGCCCTCGATGCCTGTCAGCATAACGGTATGTAATTCGGAGTGCAAGGGGTGAGGGGAGGGCACTGCCACCTCGAAAAACTCCTTGGTGCGTCCTGTGGCAATTCCGTTTTCATAGGTTTCAAACAGCACGCGCCGTGACGGGCGTGCAAGTGCCAGAGACAACCGCTCGTGCCGCAGTTCCCGTCCCAAGGCCATCAGCGCGGCGGAACGCTCCTTTTTTACGGCCTTGGCAATCTGACAGGGCATTGTGGCGGCGGGCGTGCCTGTGCGGCGGGAGTAGGTGAACACGTGCATCTGCAGGAATCTGGCGCGGCGCGCCAGTTCCATCGTATCGGCAAAATCCTCGTCGCTCTCGCCGGGGAAACCCACGATGAAATCGGTGGTCAGTTCCACGTCTGGGATCGCCGCACGCAGGCGCTCGATGCCCTCAAGTGCCTGAACGGGGTTGTATTTTCGCTTCATCAGGGCAAGCACGCGTGCACTGCCCGATTGCATCGAAAGGTGAAAATGCGGTGCCAGTGTGCGCAATTTGGCAATGCGCTCCACGAAGGGTGCGCGCATCAGCGACGGGTCAAGGGATCCAAGGCGCACGCGCTCCAGTCCCTTGATGCGATCCACCGCTTCGAGCAGATCGGCAAGATCGGTGCCTTCCAGATCCCGTCCGTAGGAGGCGGTCTCAATGCCCGTGAGCACGACCTCGCGGCAACCGCCGCGCACCAGTTCCGCCACCTCGTCAAGGACGCTTGGCATCGGCTTGGAGCGCACCCTGCCGCGTGCCGCGGGAATGGCGCAGTAGGTACAACGATTCTCACAGCCGTCCTCGATCTTCACGTAGGCGCGGGTACGGTCAAAGCGTGTGATGTGCATCGGTTCCAGGGGCGCGTTTTGCACGTCCTCGACGCAAAGGACGGGGGACGGGTGTTGTTTCTCGCCCTTCAAAAGGTCAAACGCGGCGTCTACCACCGAGAGTTTATTGGTGTTTCCGCATACGTAATCCACAAAGGGAAGCGCCGCCACGGACGCGGGCGCAGACTGTGAGAAGCAACCCGTGACGAGTATGCGCGCATCGGGGTTCAGATGCGCCGCGCGTCGGATCAGTTGCCCCGCTTTGCGGTCGGATTCGGCCGTCACGGTGCAGGTGTTGATCACGTACACGTCGCAGGGCAGATCGGGGGACAGGATCTCGGCGCCGCGCGCGGCAAAGGCCTCGGCGATCGCTTCGCTTTCATATTGGTTGACCTTACAGCCCAGTGTGATGATACCGACGGTCGGTTTCATACCATCGCCCCCTTTCTTCTATGTCACTATATATTCTACCATTTTACGCGCGTGTGGTCAACTGCACGCGCACAAAAAGTTTTGTGTTTTTTTGCATATCCCTTGAAAAAGCGTGGGATATCGGGTATAATGGAATCGAAAAATGCAACAAAAGGAGATCGTATATGAGCACACTGCATATTGCCGACCATCCCCTTATTGTACACAAAC
This sequence comes from Eubacteriales bacterium, assembly GCA_045532805.1. Classification (GTDB taxonomy): domain Bacteria; phylum Bacillota; class Clostridia; order Oscillospirales; family CAG-272; genus Firm-07. Next base: position 10,486 of record JAZSGQ010000082.1, on the reverse strand, counting down.
TTTCGATCATGCGCAACAAGAAAACGGGCTCCAAGGATTTCCGTGAACTCCTGGAGGAGATCGCCATGCTGATGGGCTACGAGCTCACACGTGATCTGCCCCTGGAGCCGATCACGGTGGAGACGCCCGTGGCGAAGACCACCGCTTATCGCATTGCGGGCAAAAAGATCGCCATCGTGCCGATTTTGCGCGCAGGTCTTGGTATGGTGGACGGCTTACAGCGCCTGGTGCCTGTGGCCAAGGTGGGGCATATCGGTATGTATCGCGATCCCGAAACGCACGAGCCCGTGGAGTACTACTGCAAATTACCCTCGGACACCGATCAGCGCATGGTGATCCTGGTGGACCCGATGCTGGCAACGGGCGGTTCGGCGGTGGACGCACTCACGCGCCTGAAGGAATACGGTTGTACCAACATTCGCTTTATGTGTCTGGTGGCGGCGCCCGAGGGCGTCAAGCGTGTGCAGGAAGCGCACCCCGACGTGGATATTTACACGGCGGCGCTGGACGAGCGTCTCAATGATCACGCCTATATCGTGCCTGGGCTTGGTGATGCGGGCGACCGCATTTTCGGCACACTTTAAACACGAGAAATTCGGCAGGGAACTGCCGAATTTCCTTTATTTTGCGAAGGGAGGGTAACCCTGTGAGAGAATTGAAAATCGGAAAGAACGACGGCGGACAGCGCCTGGATAAGTTTTTGACCAAGGCGATCAAGGGACTGCCCCAGTCGCTCTTGTATAAGTATATCCGCACCAAAAAAATCAAGGTCAACGGCGCGCGCGCGCAACAAAATCAGTTGCTTGCCGTGGGTGACGTGGTGACACTGTATATCCGCGACGAGTTCTTTGACGTCCCCGAAAAGGACGATCAGGCGCTCTCGCACATTCGTCCCAAACTGTCGATCGTATACGAGGACGAGAACATTCTGCTTCTCAACAAGCGCCCCGGCGTGCTCGTGCATGAGGACACTGCGGGCGGCGAGAATACGCTGATCCTGCACGTGAAGGCCTATCTTTACGGCAAGGGCGAGTATGATCCCACCAAGGAGCAATCCTTTGCCCCCGCACTTTGCAACCGCATTGACCGTAATACGGGCGGCATTGTGATCGCCGCGAAAAACGCAGAGGCGTTGCGCGTGATGAACGAAAAGATCAAGCAAAACGAGATCAGCAAGTTCTATTTGTGCGCGGTGAAGGGGAAGATGCCGCGCCGCGCGGATGAGATTCGCGGTTATCTGCGCAAGGACGCCGCGAGCAATCAGGTGCGCGTGTCGGACACGCCGATCGCGGGCGGCAAGCACATCATCACCCGCTACCGTGTACTCGGCGAGAAAAACGGCAATTCGCTTCTGGAGGTCGAGTTGGTTACGGGGCGCACGCATCAGATCCGCGCGCATCTGGCGCACATCGGGCACCCGTTGCTCGGTGACGGCAAATACGGTGTAAACCGAGCGGAGCGAGAGCGCGGCTATAAGCATCAGGCATTGTACGCCGTGCGACTGCGCTTTGACTTTGCCGAGGACCCCTGTGCCTTGTCCTATTTGCGCGGCAAGGAGTTTTCCATTCCGCGTGATGAGGTTTGGTTCTTGAAGGATTTTCAATCATAGTACAGAAGAATGACGTCGCGGTATCGGACGGGACGTCAGTGCTCGCCGTGAGGCGAGGACAAGCGCCGTTCCCTATCAAGATACGGCAAGGAGGGAGGGGAATATATGACGGCTCGGTTACAGGAGAAAAAATGGCTGTTTCTCCTGCCGTTGGGCGGGATATTGATGGCATTGTGCCTGATTTTCCCCCAGATCGGCTTTTTGCAATGGGTCGTGATGACGCCCGCGCTCCTTTGGCTCTTTTCCCGTGATACGGGTGCGCCTTTCCGCTTTGGCCGTGCATACGGTGCGGGAGCGTTGTACTTCTTTTCCTTTTACGTGGTGATCTACCACTGGTTCCTATATCTGTACCCGATGGAATTTGTGGGTGCCACGCGAGGCGAGGCCGCTGTGCTGGTGGTGATCTGCTGGTTGGGGCTTTCGCTTTTGCAAACGGTGTTTTCCTCCCTCGTCTTTCCGCTTTTTTATCTTCTCGTCCGCACGCGCGTCATGTGCAGGTGGCCGTTGCTCATTCCCATTTTGTTTGCCGTGCAGTACACGGTCTCCGAGTGGAGTCAGACCCTGACGTGGCTCGGTGTGCCCTGGGCGCGGCTTTCGCTGGGGCAGTTGGAATGTGGCTCTATGGCAAACAGTGCGGCGGTGCTCGGCCCTTACTTTCTTACCTTTGCTCTGGTCGCTTGCAACGCATTGCTCGCGTGGGGCATTCTGCATCTTGAGCGTTCGCGCTTTTGCGCAATTGGGGCGTCAACGGTGTTGATTTCTGCCATATTGCTTGGTGTCCTGGGTGCGGCGATCAACGTGACGGACAGGGGGACTCCCGTGGTGGTGGCCGCCGTGCAGGGAAACGTGGGCACGTCGGAAAAATGGTCGCAATCACAGAACGAAAAAACCTATAAGGTATACGAAAAATACACTGCCGAGGCAGTGGCGCGCGGCGCTCAGATCGTCGTCTTCCCCGAAACCTTCCTCCCCTATACACTCACAGAATCGAACACCACGGGCACCTTTGTGCGCTCGCTTGCTTACCGTTACAACGTGACTATTCTGTGCGGTGCCTTTCACCAGGAGGGCGGGGAGCGCTATAACGCCGTATTCACCGTCTATCCCGACGGCAGTATCGATCGGACCGTGTACGCCAAGCGACACCTGGTGCCCTTTGGTGAGCACGTGCCGATGCGCCCTGTGATCGAGGTGCTGATTCCGCCGCTTGCCGATATCGGTATGTTGGACAGCGACCTGACGGCAGGCAAGGAGAGCGCGGTGATCGAGACGCCCTATGCGCGCATCGGTGCCCTGATCTGTTTTGATTCGATCTACGAGACCTTGACTGCGGATAGCGTGCGGGACGGGGCACAGCTTTTGGTGCTCCCAACCAACGATTCCTGGTTTACGGATTCTGCCGCCGCATATATGCACGAGGGGCAGGCGCGTCTGCGCGCCATTGAGAGCGGCCGCTGGATCGTCCGTGCGGCTGACACGGGCATCTCGGCGGTGATCGATCCTGACGGGGGCGAGCATGACACGTTGCCACCGCTCGTGGAGGGCGTATCGGTCTTCACCGCTTATGCGAGCGACGCGCGCACGCCGTATTCCTATATCGGCAATCTTTTGGTGTATGTGATGATCGCGGCACTCCTTGCACTGCCCGTCATCGAGTATGTATTCCATCGGCATAAAAAAGAAAGGGCGTAACATTTGTTACGCCCTTTCTTTTTATCCGTCTGTATTTTCTTTGTAAAGGGGCTTGATTTCGCACCAAAAAAAGGGTAGAATGGTGGTAAAGTGAGGTGAGCGTATGAGAATCATCAATTTTGGTTCCTGTAACATCGACTACGTATACCGTATGGATCACATCGTGATCCCGGGCGAAACACAGCCGAGTAAGGCGCTGAATACGTTTCCCGGCGGTAAGGGACTGAATCAGTCGATCGCCGTGGCGCGCGCGGGGGCTGAGGTCTTTCACGCGGGTGCTGTGGGTGCCGACGGAGAGATGCTCCGCGAGGTATTGGCGCAGGACGGCGTGGATACCACCTATCTTGCAAGGAGCGAGGACCGCTCGGGACACGCCATCATTCAACTGTCCGACGAGGGGCAGAACAGCATTTTGCTGTACGGCGGTGCGAATCAGACACTGACAACGGCGTACGTGGACGAGGTACTCTCGCACTTTGGCGCGGGAGACGTACTGCTTTTGCAAAACGAGGTCAACCTTGTGCCCTACATCATCGAGCAGGCCGCCGCACGCGGTATGCAGATCCTCTTTAATCCCGCCCCGTTTACGCAGGACCTTGTGGAATTGGACTATAACAAGATCACGTATCTTGTGCTCAACGAGATCGAGGCGCGCGGTCTTGGCGGTGCGGAAACGCCCGCTGAAAATCTGCAACGCATTCGCGCCCGCTACCCACAACTGGCACTGGTAATGACACTGGGTAGTGAGGGTTGCATCTATGCGGACGCGGGCTGTACCGTGTCGCACCCTGCGTTCCTCGTGGACGTGGTGGACACCACGGCGGCAGGCGATACCTTTATCGGCTTTTTCCTTGCCAGCATCGTGCGCGGCGCAACACCCGCCACGGCGCTTCGCAAGGCCAGTGCAGCGTCGGGGCTTGCCGTGTCGCGTATGGGCGCCGCCCCCTCGATTCCGCACATAGCGGAGGTGCAGCAGGCACTGAAGCATCTGCGCCCCTCAACGCCGCGCCGTGAGGAGCGGTTGCAAAAAGAGATCGAGGACTATCTGGACGAGCATCTCGGGGACGCACAACTCGCAAGTCTTGCGAGCAGATTGGGGTATGCCAAGGTGTACACGGGAGAACTCGTACAACGGGTGATGGGAAGTTCCTTCTCCGCACTCCTTCAGGACAAGCGCTGTGCCGTGGCCGCCAAGTTGTTGCGGGAAAGTGACCTTTGCGTGGAAGAGATCATTGCGCGCGTAGGCTATCGGAACGAAAGTTTCTTCCGCATGCTCTTCAAACAACGATACGGCACGTCGCCCTACCGATATAGAAAGGAAGGAGGCAAGACGGTATGAGTTTTGATATGGAACGCTGTCTGACTGCACCCAAGCACCCCGTTGACGTGGTGCTGGATACGGACGCCTACAATGAGGTGGACGATCAGTTCGCCATTGCGTATCTTCTCCGCTCTGCGGATCGGCTTCACACCAAGGCGATCTACGCCGCTCCTTTTTTTAACGTGCGCGCCGAAAGCGCCGCAGACGGTATGGAAAAAAGCCATGCCGAGATCCTCAATGTTCTGCAGTTGATGGGAGAAAACGTGCCCGTGTACCGTGGTTCCGAGCGCTTTTTGCCCGATGAGAAAACGCCCGTTTCCTCGGCGGCGGCAAGTGATCTTGCAGGTCTCGCCCGCGCCTATACCAAGGAGGAGCCGCTTTACGTGCTGGCCATCGGTGCCATCACCAACGTGGCGTCGGCGCTCTTGTTGGCGCCCGATATCGCCGAGAAGCTCGTGGTCGTGTGGTTGGGCGGTCACGCCTTCCATTATCACGACACGCTGGAGTTCAATCTGCGCCAGGACGTGGCCGCCGCACGCGTGGTGATGCAAAGCGGCGTCCGCTTTGTGCAGCTGCCCTGCCGTGGCGTGGTGGACGCATTTTCGGTGTCAAGGTTGGAGCTGCTGCACTATCTGAGCGAAAAAAGCCCTATTTGTGATTACTTGCTCTCGCATACCGTGGAGCAGTTGGACGAGGAGTGCGGCAATACCGACTGGTCCAAGGTGCTCTGGGACGTGGTGGCGATTGCCTGGATGCTCCCTCTTGACGAGCGCACGATCCGCACGCGGGCGGTGCCGATGCGCTTGCCCGACTACGAGGGCGGCTACGAGCCCGAGTGTCCCGACCGACAGATCGGCTACGTGTATCACCTTCGCCGCGACGAGATTTTGGCGGATCTGGTGAAAAAATTATGCATCGTGCAAAAATAAAGCGACGCACGGTTCTGTGATAAAATACGAGGTGGAAGCATTGTGCCCTGAACGGCACAATGCTTCCACCTCGTATTTTTCATATCACTGTTACATCGTATCCAGAAAAGCAATAAGAGCGTCTTGCTGCTCGTTATTCAGGTGGGCGAACGCCTTTAGAAGTCGTTGCTGGGGATCGGATAAATAAGGTTGTGCCGTATTTTCCGAAAAAAACTGTGCCATCGTAATGCCACAAGCATCACAGATTGCTTGTAGTGAAAGAATGGATGGCTGTGCGTTTTTCCGAAACCAGGAAGAAATTGTCGATTGAGGAATACCGGATTCTACACTTAACTTATATTCCGACCAATGCTTTTCCTCACGCAGTTGCAGGATTTTTTGCAGAATATCCATAGTACAACTTCCTTTCGTAAATTTTATACGATTTATGCCACAAATAACATTTTAAGAAAAAAGCACTTGACAAACAATATTTTTTGTCGTATTATAAATACGAAACATCGAAGTATGGAGGGTTTTGCTATGTTTCTGAAATTTATAAAAAAGTACTGTACGATTTTTATTTGCATTGCGGTGCTGATATTTGGTTTGATTGCAAACGGCGATGTTGAGGGCGATACCGTGTACCGGAAGGGCGACGGATCAAGCGCCGAGATCTCAAGTGATGCGGAAATGGAACGATTTTTCTCAAATGGCGTAGATCCTTTGATTCAAAACTGGGTAGACGGTGAGGAGCAAAGGACAATGTATTCGGGATTTACTGCGCAGATTCGCGAGAATGCGAACTATGATGAATACTCAGAACAAATGGTGCTGGATCTTGCCGTCAATGAGGAGGCGGTATACTGGAGATTGAAGAGGGATATTTCATTCGATGGCGAATCGGGCGGCTTCGTGCTTGAAATGTACGCAACCGAGGATTGCTTGCTATTGTGTGTGGAGGAGTATTACGGTATGCTCGCGGAGGATCTGATCGATACTGTTGCCAACACAAGCGAGGTGCCGCCGATCCACCTGCTCGCCGATGCACAGAGTACGACCATCCCCCAGCTCGGCAATAATACACAGAGTGTGACCGTCCCCCAGGTCGACGATACATATAGTTTTAACGAGGCCGTGGAGCTTATTATGCAGCACAATTTGCTTGGGCGCTGGGTGGATGTGTCGAACGAATGGTACTTCGAGGAGGTAAGAGAGGAATTTAATGACCTTTTGGAGGAAGCATCGGAATTGCTTTGGTCGGCTGTAGAAACTGGATTGGACGAGGAAAATTCGTTTGACTTTGATTATTCGAGCCAGGAGAAGCCGTCGATTGATGTGGTCGACGAATGGATCGCCTATTCTGTGACGTTTCTGAACATCGACAATACGGAAATAGACGGTGATTTGGAGAAGCGTGCCGTTGATCTCGTTGATTATGTGGAATAAGAGAGGAAGAAAAAATGAATGAAGTATCAACCGAAAAAATGAATTCCAAGTGGAACTATCAAAAAACGCGACAGCTGCTTGTCTTTATTATATCCTGTTGTTGGCTGGCAGGAATCGTTGTTGTAGGGCTTTCTGTGCTGTTCGGCATTTGTCAATACGAGGGCGAAGCAATCACGCCTGTATCCTGCCTCGATTTCATCTTCGACATTCTTAATATGCAGGAGGATCAACTGCTTTTTTACTTTGATCGTTTGTTTATTGGAGTACTGTTTCTGATATGCGGAGTCAAGAGCATCAATTTAATGGTAACCGGCGTAAGTCTTTTTCAGCGTTTTTTGGATAAAAAATATAACGCAGAGCATAGAAGCGCTGCGGTATTTAAATTGAATGAGAGTTTCGGACGAGCAATATGTATTGCGCTCGTGTACATTGTTACAGCGCAATTCTTAGGTGGTGTCACTGCCACCGAGGCGGCGAAAACACTCTTTTTAATCGGTATTACCGTATTTCTCACGACGGGTGTGCTGATTCATTATGTGTATGAAAAGCCAAGGGGGATCCCCTTTGTATTTACAGATACGCTACGTAATGTAATTGTTGCCATTTTGATGTATCAGCTTTGCTTTATATGGATGGAGCCTGCTGCAAAGGGGCTCAATCAAGGTCTGAATAATTTAATTTTGATGGTTCAGTTCGGTGCCTTTGAGGAGATCAGGGATATTCTTTATGCGCTTTATCATCAGCTCTGTGATCCATTCCTGCGTGTCATTTTGGCTTATATGTATGTGAGCGCGTTTTCCTCTATCGTGGGAAACACTACCTATTACAAAAAGAGTCGATTGGAGGAGTCGCTCAACGCCGTGCAATTCTTCAAGCGCTCACTGATCCTTGGTATTTGGCTTGTAGGGTTGTATTACATTATTGAATCATCGTTAGGGACGGCATCTACGAATGCTATCATTCACTACGTCGAAACCAGCTTTGTGCCTGCGATCCTGTTTAGCATTGCCGGTTTATTGTCATGTCGTTTTGTCTATCCCGATGAGCATGTGATGCCCGAATGGACGAACGTGCGTCATTGGGGTATTTGGACGCGGCTGCGTCCTACCGTCTCTTTGGAGAACGATATCACGCTGACGCTTGACGCTTTGCAGGAACCGAGCGAGTTGAAGCGATCGGAGGAAAAGGAAGGAGTTGAACAAGCACAGGAGGCGGATGAGACATTGGTTAAGGAGTCAATGCGGGAGTCGGCACAGGAATCAGGATGCTCAATATCTTTGGATCAGGAGCCGATTGAGAAGCATCAGGGGCTGAAAGAGGGAGCACAGGAACAAACGGAGGAGGGAGAAAAAACACAATGAAGAGTGGACTTTTTATTCGCGTCATAGGTTGCGCCATCTGCTGTGTGCTTGCGATTTTCTTGTTCAGTGCCTGCGATATGCTGTCGGAGAGTAATGGCACCTGTGAACACAAATATACCGATTGGAGCGTTAGTGAGGCAGCGACCTGCACGGCAATTGGGCACGAAATACGTATATGCAAAAAATGCGAGTGGACAGAGCATCAATTTACCGCCTTATCCGAGCATCAATGGAGTGCGTCGTACTCTGCCGAAATCAGTAGCACGCAGGAAAAGGTTTGCTTCTATACGTGTGCCATCTGTCAACTTGTCAAGCTAGAGGTCGGTGACAACGTTATGGATACCGATCTGGACGGCTTGTCAGATCTGGACGAAACAAATAAATACCGGACCGATCCGTTGAAATATGATACGGACGAAGACGGATTGTCAGATGGCAAGGAGATTGCTTACGGCTTCGATCCGAATCGGGCGCAGTCTGTGTTCGAATTGAATATGAAGGTAGACCGTTATGAGGATACCGTGGTGCCCGCGGTTGAGGTTGTGATGGGAGGTGAGCAGCTGGACACGCTGACCATAGATCAAAGCGACTTCTTTGCCGAGGATATGATTGGTTACATGGGTAAGGCGTACAAGTATGCGGTAGAGGGTCAATTCGATACGGCAACGATCTCCTTCTCCTTTGATGAAAACACGCTATCTGCTACGGCCGATCCTGTGATCTACGCCTTTAACGAATCAAAGGCCGAAATGATTCCGTTGGAAACAACGGTGGAGAATAATGTTGCGAGCGCACAGGTTGACTCTTTTTCTACATATATCTTGGTGGATAGGAAGCAATACGAGGATGAATTTGTATGGATCGACGTATGGAACACAGAGGTAGTGTACAGCAATATTGAGGTCGTATTTGTAGTCGATGATTCCGGCAGTATGGATTGGAACGATCCGTACAATGAGCGCTTGAATGTAGCGGTGAGTTTGATCGACAAACTTCCGCAGGGAAGTCGTATCGGCGTGGTTAGCTTTGAAAACGATACCAATATTTATACGTCTACCTTGGTTACGGACAGGAGTGTAGCTCAAAATTATTTAACGAGCAATTATTTCCATTCCAGTGGTAGCACGTATATGTATGGCGCCATAAGAGATTCCTTCTCGCTTTTTACGGCACAGGATAGCGATACGATGCGCGTGATGATCGTGCTTAGTGACGGTGACGCACATGACACCTCGCTACACAATACGATTATTTCACAGGCGAACGCCAAGGATGTTCGATTGTATACCATTGGTCTTGGTTCGGAATCCTCGGGCTACTTTACTTCCTATCTTAAGCCGCTTGCCCATGCAACAAATGCTGCATTCTATTTGTCCGAGGATGCGGATCAGTTGGCCGTTATCTATGATGACATCGGTGTGAAGATTGACTTGACCACAGACACCGATAATGATGGTCTTAGCGATTACTATGAGACTAATATGATGCTTTTCAATGGGCAGACATACACTTCTGACAAGAACATTGCGGATACTGACGGCGATGGATTGTTGGATGGGGAAGAAATCAAAACCGTTGTTCTTTACAGTGCCGATGGAGCAAAGATGACCATCGTTGGTCGAGTTTATTCGAATCCCTCAGTAAAGGACGCGGTTGATGACGTACTGATCAATGTGCGAAGTAATATGATCAATGCGGGCTACGGTGGCAACATTGCTCTGTACCGTTTGGGAGAGACTGTTGGTGTAGACATAGCTGAGTATGAAGATCTCGTAGACATTCTAAAAACCGAGGTTAACGGTGGCCTTGCCATTCTTTGGATAGATCAGATTCAGAGCGTCGGCATTTCCGGCTCTTATGCAGAATCCGAGGTTATCGTCATTCAATTTGACAGCAATCAGCGCGCTCAGAGCGAAGGACCGGCTTGGGGAGAGCAGAGAGGGTATATTACCGAGATCGTGCGCGATTGTGCCATTATGAGCAAGGATGAAGCCCTTGTAAACGAAGCGAAAAAGGGCTTGCAATAAAAAAAGCGGGGACGCCTTGCGGCTTCCGCTCTTTTTTTGTTTACCGTGATCAGTCGGTCACGTAGGGCAGCAGGGCTGCCTGACGGGAACGCTTGATAGCGGTGTTCAGCTCACGCTGG
>JAZSGQ010000090.1:0-6613 GCA_045532805.1 Eubacteriales bacterium | reverse complement strand
GCGAAGGCATGGGTTCGATTCCCGTAGGGGTCACCAAAAACAAAAAGGACACGCAATAGCGTTTCCTTTTTGTTTTTGTCGGCCCTTACGGGCCGAGATCGAACCCGGTGTGTGCGCAACGCGCACACACATGGGTGCTTGAAATGAGCCCTTGCACAGGTCTCATTTCGTCGAGTTTGATTTGGCGGCACAGCCCGAAACCATCAAACATCGCGGGAAAGCGCCCTAAGAGCGCGTCAGCTCGCTTGTAAGCGGCGGGGTGGTTGCTTTTGCCCCGACGGGGCAAATACCCGTTCCTCACCACACACATCTCTTGACACGCGCACCCCCATCATGTATAATAATAAAAAAAGAAGCCCTGAAATCTGACTGATCAGGGGCAAGAAAAGGAGAAAACTATGGCTAACGTATGTGTCATCACCGGTGGCGGTAGCGGAATGGGTCTGGAAGCCGCAAAATTCATGCCCAAGGACAAGATCATCATTCTCTCGGGCAGAACGCTCAAAAAATTAGAGGGTGCGGTAGAGGAACTGAAAACGCTTGGTTACGAGGCGTATGCAAAGACCTGCGACACGTCCGACCGCGAGAGCGTCAAGGAACTGGTCCGCTTTGCATGCTCGCTCGGCACGGTAAAAAACGTGATCAACTCGGCAGGTGTTTCGCCCGCGATGAAGGGCACGCAGGAAGGAATCCTGCGCATCAACGCACTCGGCACGGTTTATATCAACCAGGAGTTTTCCCGGGTGATGGAGGCAGGCAGCGTGATCGTTGACGTATCCTCGAACTCGGCCTACGTGCTTCCCTCGTTCCTCATCAACAAGAAGGTCTACGCGCTGGCCGAGACCGACGAGGCACAGTTCCTTAAGAAACTTGTCAAGAAGAGCAACCTGGCAAAGGGTGAATATCAGCGCAAGGGCTTTGCCTACTCGCTCTCCAAAAACTTTGTGGTCTGGTACGCACAGAAGTGCGCCTTTGAATACGGCAAAAAGGGCATTCGCGTGGTTTCCCTCAGCCCCGGACTGATCGCTACCGACATGGGCAACCTTGAGAAGGAAGACGGCGGCATGCTGATTCCCTTCTCCGCAGAGGAAAGAATGGGCAAGCCTGAGGAACTCGGCTATGCTCTGGCCACGGTTGCCGACGAGCGCAACGGCTATCTTGCAGGCGTCGACGTTCTTTGCGACGGCGGCAGCACCAACGGTATGAAGTGCTTTAAAAAGAATAAGAAGGGTTGAGTCATCCAAAAAATCCACCGTCAAGGCAAGTTCGCCTTGACGGTGGATTTTTCTTATACCTTTCCGCCCGCAATGATGCTCTCAAAGGGTGTGAGCGCAGCCTCCAGTTCCTGCAACAGCGGTATGATTTGCGAGCGCGTAGCGTCGCTCTTAACCGTTACGGTATCACCGCTCACGGTATAACAGCGTGCCGCACGGTCAAAGGCCTCCTGCAAGACCGTGACGGCCTCGCCGCCGAAGACACCGTAGTCGCCCGCCAGCACATCGGCGGCATTCGTCAGTTTGGACTGCAACGCATTGACGGCGTTTTGATCCGTTGCCTGCGTAATGGTCTGAATGGTGCGACTTCCCCGCACCGTGTAACTGTACGCACCCACCGGCTGATAGGTCTTATAGGTCGAGCGCCACGTGCCCGTATCGAACGAGCCCGTGTTCTGTGTGGCGGTATTGCCCACGTAGCCCACCACGGTGGCGGTGCCCTCATATCGCTCGCCGATCTGATACCAGTTGCCAAGCGTACCGTCCTCGTTCTTATCGCACGTGAACACGACCGCATAGACTGTCGCATTCGCGCCGGATCGATCCAACTCGTCAGTCGTCAGATACAGTGTCATTTCACAACCCGTGCCCGATGCGGTATTCGTACCGTCGGTCACGGTGTAATCGTCACCCGTCTGCGTGTTTCCGTCCACGTCCTCGCGCTTGATCAGCACCGTCACGTTGGTTTCCTCACCGTCTATGGTGATCTTGAGTGAGCCGCCGAACAGATTGTTCACGGTTGCTGTATCGGCCTTGCCTGCTTCACCGATGCCCTCGGCACCTGCCACATTGCCGATAAAGTTGGCCGACCAGTCCGCACCGTTGTATTTATCGTCAATCTTTTCCACCAGTGTTTCGTAGCCACCGCCCGCCGTTGTGTCGTTGAGGATTTCGCCGAACTTGACGAAGGTCTTGTCGATCACCACGCGGGAGACCGAATCCACGTTTACACCGAATTGGAAGTTGACCAGCGTGTTCAGCGTGGTGTTGGCTACGTTTCGGCCGATCTGATAGGTGATATACACCGTTTCGGTCTCGTAAGCGGAAAGCACGTCGGAGGTGTTGAGGGTGCCTCCCTCTGCATCCTCCAGCGTGATCGTGAGACCGTTTCGCACACCGATATAATCGTTGCCCTCGTAGCCGTCCAGTGAGGTCTCATAGGCAAGCCCCGCAAAGGCGTACTCATAGGGCGTGTTGTTCCAAAGCTTTACCTCATACGTGACCGTGTCGTTGCGCGCGCCCCTCACGGTATGCTTGAGCGAGCTTGGGTGCATGATCTCCACGCTTTCCGTATCCACGCTCGAGCTCGTGCGCGTCACCGAGGTGATAAGGATCGTCTGAGGCGGCTCCATCGTCATCTGTGAGGCGACGTTCAGATGCCCCGTGAGGCCCGCGTAACCCACGCCCGTGACGGTGAGCAAAAGGGAGAGCACCAGCCCGATCACGATCTTCGTTACCGTTTTCATCCGAGCGCCCTCCCTTTCCGATAGATTGTATTTTTACTGTATGTCGGCGGCCTCAAAGAGCTCCGTCAACAGCTCTATGGCGTATTTCACCTTGCGCTGCGAGGTGATGCGCATCAGCATCGGCGTCTTTTCGTAACGCTTCACCTCCGACATATCCTTGGCGTGATACTTGGGATCCGCCGTTTTGGGATCCATCGCCAGCGCGATCGCCAGCTTCTGTCCCTTGAAGGTCAGCACGGCAAAGAGCGTGCGGCCCTTGTAGATGCGGTCCTGCTTGTGGCTGCGGACCACCTTAACGCCCCGCCCCTCGGCAAAATCCTTCACCTGTGCATAGAATTCCTTCACCTCGTCGGGCGCCATCTGCAGCCTTGCCTCAAAGCTGTGATTGCGCTTAGGGCCGAAGTCAAAGCGGCGTGCGGCCGTCTCCTCGGCGCCCTCGAAGCTTTCCTCGACGGCTTGCTCGGCAACCTCCTCAACGGGCTCCTCGGCGGTCTGTGCGATCGCGGCGACTGCCTCCTGCTCGGCAAGAAGCTCGCTCTCGGTCACGCCCGTGCCGTAGATCTCATCGTAATCCTCCACCCTCACCTCAAACACGTAGAGAAGATCGGTGGCGGTGGGAATATAGAAGTGCGTGCAGGTCTTGTCCTCGTTCTCATACATCAGCACGGGTGCGCCGATGGTGTCGCGGATACCCAGCATCTCGGGGAAGCTGTTCACCGCTACGGTCTGATACAGGGACAGATCAAAGTCGTTGTTGATCTGCTGGATAAAGGAGCGATACGCCGACACGATCCTGCGCACGCGCAATGCGTAATTGATGTCGTGATTGCGCGTTTTGAATACGTACACTACAAGCACGATGGCAAGCAGGACGGCAAGCGAGAAGCAGGCAACACAGGTCCACAGATATCCTGCGGGATCGGTCGCGCTGCTGCACGCCAGCACACGGCTGTCGGCATTGGGCACGGTGGAGGTCATGTTGATCTCGACCGTCTCCTTGGTCAGCGGCACGCGGATGGTCTGTACGTAATCGTTTCGACTGCTCTCCTCAAAGGAGTTGCAGTTGCCCTCCACACTCACGTGCATCTGAAGGATCAGCGTGCTTGCGGTGTCGGGGAGCTGGTAGGTCTTGATGAAGCGCTCCGCCTCACCGTTGTAGTAGCTGTAATCCACCAGCACGCTCTGCTCGATCACAAGATCCTCGCTGCTGCTTTGCAGATGGCTCTGCTCCTCAGCAAGCGTGCGGACGCTCTGATAGATCGGCGCACCCGTGAGCTTGTTCGCGATCTCCAGCTGTGCATCCACGCGGTAGGTGTACGCATAGGCCACATCGCGCGCATCCATTGCAAGACGGTAGGAGAAATCGGCGGCAATGCTCTGCACAAGAGAGGCCACGTAGGCCTTGCCCGACTCCTGCCATTCCTGCTCGTAGAAATCGTTTTCCTTCAGCTGAACGCGATAATCAGCGCCGCCACTCTCACGGTACGAGATATAGCTGGTCTTACTCAAGTGATAGTAGGAAAGCGCCGTACCGACGGCAATAGCAAGAACGAGCACCAGCACAAGCGCCTGCAAAGCGATCCGTCCCTTACGCTTTCTCTTATAGTCCTGTCTTCTTTTCTTTTCGGCCTCAGACAATGTCACTCACCTCTCAGTCCCAAGGTCACAAGCTCATGCAGCCACAGCGTGGGATATCCCACGTAGGGCATCTTGGCTTCGACCACGCCGACGATGTCGGCGGCGGTGACGTAGCCCTCATCGGGATCGTCATTTGCGTCACCCTTGGTCGTATATCGGGTCTCCCCGTTGATGTGCTCGACGTCCACGATACGGTGCACGACCTTCACATCATTTCTTTCAAACACAATGATCTGCTCCCCCGAAAGGGTCTGATCCTCATATCGCTCGTAAAAGGCAACGTCGCCTTTGTTGAGCTCACCCGTCATACTGCCCGTGGCGATCACCAGCACGCTGTGTCGGAACTGTCCCGAAACAAGTACAAGCAAGGCCGCGGCCAGCAGGATCGGCAGGGCCGCAAGGCCCCAGGTCCATTTCGCGCTTCTCTTGGGAGCGCGCTTCTGCTTTTTTTCATACAAGCTGTCGATGAATACGTAGATCGCAAGCGGCAGCAGCATTTTGGCAAATGCCACCAGTGCATCGGGCACGGACGGCACGTAAGGGATAAAGAAGGGATACAGCAGCATCACGAGTCGGTATGCCGCACAGCTCCACACGCCGTATCGCGACGAAAGGTACTGATACAGAAGGTGTGAAACACACGCGGGGAACAGCACGAGTCCCACCGCATCCATAAAGCTGTTGAAGTGATATACCGTGGAAAAGCCCGCGAGGAGTGAGACCTCGGCAAGCACGCCCACGAGGTAGGAAAGCACGCGAGGGGATCTCCCCTTCTGGGCAAGCAGCACCCTTCGCAGGCACTCCCCCGCGATCACGGCAACCGCGATCGGCACCACGCGTGAGAAGAACGTGGTAAAAGAGAGTGGCACGCGGGCGGGATGAAAGCCCGTCCAGATACCCGCAAGGTAGTAGACCGTGAGGCAAACGAGCGCGATCAGGAGCATCAGCCCCGTCACCGCGCGCGCATGAAGGGAGGGAACGGCGCGCTTCGGAAGCAGCAAGGACGCCGCAATAGCGGCCACTGCAAGCAGGGCCGCTACGCTGAGCATCGCAATATGCTGCTTCAAAAAGAGTGTCGCGAAAAGAGCGGGCAGCAATATCCCCGACGCGGTGTATATGATCCATTTGTCGCGGGTCATCGCTCCCCCTCCTTTCCTGTCATTCTGTCGGCCGCGGCTCCCCGCGGCCGATCGTCACAGCAGATCAGGCAGCAACAGAGTCGGTCTTGAAGTTGATCGAGAAGTTGTGCGTGTGGTACTCCAGAACGGTACCCTTGAGCGTGATGGTCACGCTGAAGGTGTAGCTCTCGTCTGCAGTCAGCGTGATGGTGTCGTCTCTCGTAGCATCAGCACCCTCGCCAGCGGCATCAAAGGTGTGCTCGATCTCGTACTTGTTATCAGGGTTCTGGTTGGTGATCTGGTTGAGCTTGACGGTGGCGGTAACGTCCGAGGTCTTGTTCTTGATCGTGAAGTTTGCGGTCACTTTGTCGCCCTGGCTGTGAAGGCCCGTGATCTTGAGGGTGGCGTCCTTGCCGTCCTCACCTGCGTTAAGGGACAGGGTAGCAAGTCCCTCTTGACCTGCCTCGATGGCGCACTGGTCCTTCAGGAACACAACGTTCAGGTCGTCGTTGTTGGGCTGCAGCGTGATATCGGTGGTGACGCTGAGGTGTCCCGTCAGGGCTGCATAGCCGATACCCATCAGAAGGGCGGCACAAAGCACGAAGGCAACGATGATCGTTTTTCTGTTTTTCATGAAAGTGATCTCCTTGTTTTGTATTTATATTGACAGGCGCGGGCCTGAAAATATCTCGGTTCGCACGCGCGCATAGCGCGCCAGCGCGTGCGCGCGGAGTAAGCCACGGCGCCATTTTCACGGCCGCCGCGGCAAAAGCATGCAGTATGGTAGGTCTTACCACATATTGTATCACACGCGAAGAAAAAATGCAACAGCAAATTGATGTATCGTCAACTTTTTGTTTTCCAAAATCAAACGCACATTTTCCAATATTTTTATTCGGCCGCCCACTCCAATTCCAAAACATCGCTTTTTGCCCGCTGATTTCAATAAAAATCCCCCCGCATAGCGGGGGGTATTTCAGTTTCGGGCATAGCCCTAATATTACTGGCGGCGCACAAGTGCGCTAAAGATTGGCCTGCCAGCCGCGCAACTAATAACCGCCACCCGTCAACGGGTTCTTCAACAAAACCATCTTTTTTCACATTATCGCGCAACTTT
>JAZSGQ010000038.1:0-37653 GCA_045532805.1 Eubacteriales bacterium | reverse complement strand
GTTAGAGTATTCTGTTTCAAGAATTCACTTACATATACACTATTCAAAAAATAACCCGCCGTTTTGCTTTGCGAAAATCGGCGATCTTTCAACCACTGCGCCCAATACACCAAAAGAGGGACACCCGTTTGGGGGGTCCCTCTTTTGGTGCGGGCGACAGGGGTCGAACCTGCACACCGAATGGCGTAAGATCCTAAATCTTATGCGTCTGCCAATTCCGCCACGCCCGCGGGTGAGGCGTGGCGGAATGGGGCCGCACACGCCCGCAAATGAGGCGTGGCGGAATGGGGCCGCACACGCCCGCAAATGAGGCGTGGCGGAATGGGGCCGCACACGCCGCTTATGATGAAATTATGATAGCATACCCGCGCGGGTTTGTCAAGTCAAGATGAAAAAACGGCAGGTTTTATCCTGCCGTTCGTCCTTTCTCATTTTGAACGGACGCTTCGCGTCCTACACCTCATCCGTCTTGTGGTGTTGTTCTCGCTTCGCTCGACCACGCAATCCACCTTCCCCTCAAAGGGAAGGCCTCCCATTCGCAAACGGTGTGAAACGTGGTGCAAATCACCGTTTGCCGCGAGACAATGATTAAGGAATCAGCACGAAGCGGTGGCCCGCAAGGGAGTCGGGGGTGCCGGGGGCGTCGGTGTCGATGCCGTTGGCGGCGGCGATGGCTTCGGGGGTGCGTCCGTAGCGTTTGGCCACGCTCCAGAGTGTTTCGCCCGTGGCGGGGTAGTAGAGTTCCATCGCGTTTTCCTGCTCATCGGTCTCCGTGGGCGTGAAGGTCGCTTCGCACAGTGCGTCGGTGGGAGTGGGCGTCATACCGCGCACCGCGAGTTGCAGTTCTGCGTCCACGCGAAGTGCGTCCCCCGTGAGCGTGGCGCGGCAAAGCGGCACGCTATGAGAAAGCGCGCAATCGGCGGAGCCGTCCTCCAGTACCGTGCGGAAGGGAAAGGCGACGTCGGTGACGCCGTACTCGCCGTCGGTGCAGGTGAGCAAGTGGCATTTGAGTTCACCTGACAGCGTAATTCTCGCACCGTCTGCCACCTTTTCGTGGATTTCGGCCTCGGCCGTCACGTCAACGAGTGTGCCGCCCACAAGCCCCGTGTCCGAGAGGGGGCGTTCGCCCGAAATACTGAGGTGACGGTTGCGGCAACTGCCCGCCTGCCACGCCGCTTGCGTGGCAAAACGGCACTGTGCCGTATACTTTGGTAAAAAGACGTCGCGCAGTACTACGCAGATCTCCTTGGTCTGCGCCTCGGCAGAGAGCGATACGGTGGGCTCGATGATCAATTTGCCCCCCTCTATGGCGGTGTGCAGTTCGCTGACGATACCCTCGGCGCGCGCCTCACATTCGGGGGTCACACCCTCGGCGAGAAGTTCACCCGAAAAGGGAATACGGCGGGTAACGGTATAGGGAATCGGCTCATTTTCGTTGACAAGAAGCACCGTGACGATCGCCTCGCCGCGGCAATGCACGCAATCATTCCCCGTGTTCACCTCGGGCAAAAAGACCTGCCCGCGCGCACTGACGATGCGGACGTCCTCGGCGCAATCCATACTGTCGGTGAGTGTGAGGGCGGTACGCTCAGCCCCGATCACACGGCCGCCCTCGACCGTGTCGCAAAGGCGGCAGGGTGCCGCGTCCTGTCCCGACGTCCCATTCATTTTAAGTGTAAGCGTTTTGTCGGCATACCCCTGCACACGCGTGCCGACTCTTGTACGGAAGGCGAGTTTGCGCGGCCCCATCACGCGCGCCACGATGGCGTCCGTGTGGCAATCGGCCAACAGGCAGGCGCTTTCCTCACAGCCCTCGAGCGGCAGAGAAAAATGATAACCGTCGGCAAGCGTGGTGCCGTACAGTGCGCCATCGGGCCCCGTGTATAACACTTCGTAGCAGACCCTACCCGTGAGCTCCGCCCGTCCGCCGCGCGCAAAGCACTCGGGGCGCGTGAGCGTGGGGCGCACCCACAACAGGCGGCTGATCTCGCTGTGATAATCGGGCAGAACGAATTCTGCCGTGATCTCGTTTTGCCCTGTGCGGTCCAGCACCGATTGCTGAAGCCGTCCGTTCTTATCCTGATACTGTTCCATAATCTCGCTCCTTTTCTTTGGTGCTACACTATATGCGTGGGGCGGTGGCGTTATACGTTGCCGCCGTTTTTTTGCCGATAGGACGTCCTATTTGTTACCAAAAAGTGAAGAATGAGAAACGGAATTGGAATATTATATAAAAATCACCAAAAGAGCCACGCTTTTCTAAAAAAACTTGTTGACAAATACGCGATTCTATATTATAATAAGGGTACCAAAATAAAAAAAGGAAGGTGCTAACCATGCGTAAATTCCTCGCGGTCATTCTGGCCGTTTTGATGTTGGTATCCATCGTGCTTCCCGTTGCTGCTGAAGAAGAGACCGTCAACTATGACGTTTCTACCGACGGCACGAAGGCAGAGGATGCCGATAAGCTCCCTCTTGTCATCACCGAGTATTACAACGATACGACCAGCCCTCAAGTGGGCATTCAGGTGCAGGAAGGCGAGACCGATCCCCTGACCTACAACGCGTTCCAGTTCATCGAGGTGTACAATGCGGGCTCCGAGAACATCGACCTGTACAACGTGGCCATCGCGGCTGCCTACAACGGCAAGTCCGAATCGATCAAGGAGAATCCTTGGGAGACCACGCACACCTACACCAAGAAGATGTCCCTGCACCAGGGCTCTATCTACACCGATATCAACTTTGCCGATAACGCTGCCAAGGAGAAGTACACCAACAACGTGTGCTTCAATCCCGTGAACGGCGTGCTTGGCGCAGGCCAGTTGGCAGTGATCTGGTTCTGGAACGACTACACCGATATCGTTTCCGACGCAGCTGTGAAGCTCGGCTACGAGTCCTACGGTGCTACCGTGAACAACGTGACCCACGCCCGTTTCCGTGAGTTGATGGGTATTCCCGAGGACGTGCTCGTGATCGCAGTATACGCAGGCACGGATAAGGAAGGCGGTGCAGGCAGCGTGACTACTACGGGTAGCCGCTTTATGCTCAACGTCACCGGCGGTGCTCACCAGTACGCGCTGATCGACGAGTCCTCCTTCGCCAACGGTTGGGACCTTGGTACCGTGGCTTGGACTGTGGCAAAGGGCTGGCACGATGCCATCATCAGCACCTGGGAGTGGGGCGTTAACACCAGAGTTGGTCTGAGAGCAACCGAGGGCAAGTCCACCGTATTTGCTCCCGCAAACAAGACCCCCGACCTCTTCAACCGCATCGAGAAGATGAGTCTTGAGGGCAAAGACCTTGAGAACTTTGTTCCCGCAAAGAACTACTACGAGATCGGTTACGTTGACGGCTTCAAGGAAATGGCCGTTGTCTCCTTCGACGAGACTCCCACGCCCGGTACGATGAACGACTGGCAGTGGGCATACGTGGATCCCGATTCCGCTTACGTTACAGGCAAACTGAACGGCGCCACCTTTGAGGAATGGTCCGCTGCTCTGATCAAGACCTACATCGAGGCCGCTGCTCCCGAACTTGAGGCAGAGGTTGAGAAGGAAGAGGAGGAGATCGATCTCATATTCAAGGATCGTGACGACCTGGGTAACCAGGGCCAGAATGCTCTTGATCCCGTTGATGACGGCGAGGGCAAGGGCGGCATGAACACGATCGTACTCATCATCATCATCGTTGCCGCTGTTGTAGTGGTAGCAGGTGTTGCTGTGGTACTGATCCTTGTACTTAAGAAGAAGAAGCCCGTTGCAGCCGATGACGTTGCAACCGAGCGTGACGTTGTCGTCATTGACGAGAACAAGACCGAGGAGTAATCCAAGGCATAAAAAAGAGCCGACGCAAGTCGGCTCTTTTTTATGCGCGTCGGGAGCGCAGTACGTCGATGAAGAACAAAGAGAGCAGTGCGAGCAGGGAAAGTGCGGTCAGCACACGGTAAAGCGCGGCCGTGGCAAACGGGTAGATCGGAAAGGGCGTAAGGAGCGCGGCAAGGTAGCCGCGTTTATTTTTTTGCGGCAACTTTTGGGGGAGAAAGAGCGGGCCGAGAAAGAGCGACCATGCGTAAGGGAGTTGCAGGGCGGGGAAGGCGAACAGTGCGCAGATGCCAAGCACGCTGACGGTGTGCGATCGGATCAGCACGGCACGCAGGAACAGGCATAATAGTATAAGGAAGGGAAGATAGTCCAAAAGCGTGGGCCAAGGGGCGGGTAAAAAGCCGAACAGATCGCCCCACGGGGTGTGCGCCCCCTCGGTGAAGGAGAGAATGTTTTGGAGCATCAGCCAAAGACACCGAGGCCCTCCGAAGAAAAACGAGGGCAGGATCAGGAGAGAGAGCGAATAGAGTGCAAGGCGCAACGCCTCGCGGTAGCGCTCCTTTGAAAGAAGCGGCAGGGCGAGCAGGGCGGGATAGAGTTTTAAAGAGATCGCGAAGGCAAGGGACACCAGTGCGAGTTCGCGGTACACGGGGCGCGCATCCTGCTCGTAAAAAAAGAAGAACAGCACCGCTACAAGGGCGAAAAGCAGGATATTGCCGCGCTCCAGCAGATAGAAGAGGGGGAAATTGAAGAGCGCCGCGAGTGCCGCAAGTCCCCTTTTTTGTCGCGCGCCCTGCCGATAGCAAAGCACAAGCAAGGCGGCGAGGGGAATGGCGAGGAAGAGGAAGAGCGAGAGCCACGCGGCGGGGTAGAGCCGCCACGTGTGGCGCGCCGTGAAGGCGGTCGCCCTGTAGGGGGTGGGCACGAGATAGGAGAACAAAAGGAAAATGAAATTGGCCATGGGGGGATAAATGACGCGACGCTCGGTGTAGGCGCCGAGCCCCTGCGCGGCATCGCGCACCGAATTGAAATAATCCATAAAGAGGTCGCCGCCACGGTCAAAAAACAAATGGCGAAGCGCATCACTGCCGCCGAAAAGTGCTGTGACGGTGAGCGAAAACATGCTGGCCGCGCCGATAACAAGCGGCCACACGCCGCACGCACGTTCTGCGCGTAAGCGTTGTAAAAAAGACACCGTATTGACTCCTTTCCCTCTATCTTTCTTTATAGTGTGCCACAAAACGCAGAAAAAAAGCACGGCAATTTACTTGCCGTGCTTTTTTGTTTGCATCAGTCTGCCACGTAGTTGTGGTTGTAGAGCAATGCGTAGCCGAGATCCAGGCCGTAATCGGCGAGTTTGACCTCAAGCAGGATGTATTCGTGCGTGGTGTCGATGCTACCGTCGGTGGGCAGGTCTTGGGCTTTGATGATACCGCCCGTCTGATAGCCGGGGTAGTTGACCTCACTCTGGTTGGGAGTCTGCGTGGAGAAATCGTGGAAGATGAAGGTCACGAAGGCAAATTCGCCCTTTTCGTTCATCATATGGGAAAGCGTTGTGGGCTTATCCTGGTAGGGAGCAAGCACGCCCAGCAGCACCTGAGGAACGGTAACGCCGCTCAGGTTGTAGTTGTTGAAGTAAACGGTCTGGCCGTTGTTGAGGTTCTGCGTCGTGTCGATCACGCCCTGGAAGGTGATGCGCTGATTCTGGTTCAGGGTATCGCCTGCGGCGGTCGAGTTACTGGGCACCATCTCCATGCCTGCGGCACCGCACTTACCAAAGGTCAGGTTGCCGAAGGTGAGGATGCTGGCCTCGGTCTCGATGCCGTTGGAGAAGCAGTTGTAAACGTTGAGGTTGTCCACGGTCGCATCGCCCACGGCGTGTCTGAAGCGGATACCCACGTTGAAGCGGGAGGCGGTGATGCCCGAAACCTCGACGTGGTACACGACCTGGTAATCTGCGCTACCGATCACAAGACCCGTGTTGATGCCGCCCCAAGGACGGTAGCCGTTCAGGTTCTCTGCGGGGAAGTCAACGGGAACGTTGCCGACAAAGCCAAGGTCAAAGATCTTTGCGCTGTACTGTCTGCCTGCGATCTGCGCAGGATCTGCGACGTTCGGCTGGATCTCAATGAGTGCCGAAATGACGCTGAGCCCTCCTCCCTGTGCGTTCAGGGCGTCAAGCTCGCTCTTGGGGATCACGCGAAGCTCGGAGGCATCGATCTTGTGGTTGTTGCCGTTGATGTGAACGTTCTTATTGTGCACCGAGATCTGCGTGCCCCACATGACCTCCTGCCAGGTCTGTTCTGCTGCGGGCTTCAGTGCCGTGGGAGGAACGAGGTCGTAGCCGTATGCATAGGAGGTCGCACCGACGGGCTTGTCGGTGACGACAACGTTGACGGTCTCGCCATGGTAGCCCGCGCTCTCCAGGAGCGTCTTGAGTTCGGTGTAATTGCGGACGTTGTAGCCGCGGTTGACGTTGAAGGTGTAGGTGGCAACGGTCTCGTTGCGGCTGCCCGAATCCGAGGAGACGGTCACGGTGACGCGGCCTGTTTTGAGGAAGGTGATCTTGCCGTCACCCCAGGTGGCGACCTCGTTGCCCGTGGTGCCATCCTCGTGTGCGAAGGTGTACTTCAGCGTGGTGCAGACGTTCGTGCCGAGCACGCTTGCCGCGAAGGGAATGCGGTCGGCAAGGTTGGTGCCGGGGTTGATCATTGAGACGTTGTAGACAAAGCCCTGACGCTCAGCAAAGACCTCGGGGAGTTTGACGGCATCGGGAGGAACAATCACCTTGACGGCGACGGTCTCGGCGGTGTTGGTGCCCTCCACGCTGACGCGCACCACGGCGTTGCCGTGGCCGAGTGCGGTGAAGGTGCAGATGTTACCGTTTGCGTTGAGTGCAAGCAGCTCGGCGCCCTCGATGACCTCGAAGCGTAACGCCTTGTCGGTGACGGGCTGCATATGGTAGTTGTAGACGTCGGCACTGAGTACTGCGTCCGAGGTGCCGTTGCGGTCCACGGTCAGGGTGGAGTTGGAAAGGTTGATGTAGTATTCCGCGCTGTTGGCATCACCCACGGTGAAGGTCAGCACGTTACTGACGATCTCGCCGCATTTTGCCTGTACCTTGATCTGTGTGCCGAAGGGAACACCGCTGTTCACAAGCAGCGCGTTGCCTGCGATCACGGCGTGATCGGCGCCCTCGGTGACCGTCCACTCCACGGTGCCTGCGGCGCCAGCGGGAGCGAGGGTGTACTGAAGGGTGGCGTGTCCGCCGGGCAGAATGGAACTGGCGGAGGAGGCGGCGGTGATGCTGGAGACGGGAACGTCAACGGTCACGGTGACGGCGTTGGAGGTCATCTCCTTGTAGGTGGCGACAAGCTCGATCACCGTGCCGTGTGCGGCATCGGCCTTGATCGTGAGCTGTGTGCCCACAAGTGTGGCGGCATCGGCGCCCTTGGTGACGGTCAGTTCGACGTCATCGGTGCCGACCGACTGACCGTTCTCGGTCAGATTGATCGCGATGGAGACGATCTCCTCGCGCTTGGCCGTCTGCTTGCTTGCCTGAATGGAGAGACTGTTCGTGGGGATATGGACCGTGACGGTCACGGCGCCTGAGGTGAGTTCACCGCTCTTGGCGACCACGGTGATCGTGTCACCGTGCTTGGCGGTGGTGGAAACGGTGAGTTTGTTGTTCTCAAGTGTGGCGATCTCGGCACCTGCGGTGAGTTCATAGGTCACGTTCTCGGCAGGGGCCTCACCCTTTTTGGTGACGTGAACGGCGTTGAGGGTCACGACCTCGCCGTGCTTCGCGGTGGTCTTGTCTGCTTCAAGTCGAAGGGATTCCTCTGCCTCGCACGCGACGAAGGCCAGGAGCAGAAGCGACAGGACACAAAGGGTGATGATGATGTTTTTCAAGAGTTTCATGTTGGATTCTCCTTTGTTCGTGGAGCTGCTCATCTCATCATAATCAGCAGTTCCGTTCGATATGTGGGGGTTTCTTCGTTACCGACAAAGGCCACCACGGTGACGATACCCGCTTTTGTGAAGGTCAGCACGCCATGCTCGTCCAGCGTTGCGCTGTTGCCCGTCACACGGAAGTGGATATCCTCGGCCGTAAAGGCGTCCTCGTCATACACAAGATAAGCGGAAAGATCAACGGTCGGAGCGGTCGTGATATAACCGCTACCCGTCTGTTGCATATCGGCGTTTCCTGTGAAGTCGAAGAGAAGGGGCGGCGTGGTGTCGATGACGGTCACGGTGCACGTGTCGGTGAAGCCGCCGTCCTCTGTGATGACGGTCACGGTTGCCGTGCCCTCACCCACTGCGACGATCTTACCGAGTGCATTGACGGTCACGACGCGGTCGTCACTGCTCTTGTAGGTAACGTGTTTATTGAGAGCCGCAAACGGTTTCACGACTGCCTGTAACGTTCGGTTCTCACCGATCATCATCTCGAGCGACTCGGGAGTGAGCGTCACGCCTGTCACGCGATCAGCCGTCACGAGGACGTCGAGCATGGCGGTCTTGTCACCGTCCAGGGTTCTGACTGTGATAATGGCACTGCCCGCGCCAACGCCCGTGACAGCACCTGCGGTGTCTACCGTACAGACGGACTCATTCGAGGAGGTGTAACTCACCCGTTTGTCGTTCGCCAGTTCGGGGTAGATCTTGATGGCAGTGGGCTTTGTTTCGCCCGTGCCCAGCGTGAGCACCGCACTCGCGCTGAGTTCCTCGCCCTGATCGTTCACAAAGATCACGCGCTCCACGGCGATGTGCTGGTAGTTCGAAAGGATACGACCCGCAAACGCGATGGTGAGCAGCAGAACGATGGGGAGCACTGCCAATATAAGGATAACGGTTTTTTTCATAGTGTATGGCTCACATTTCGATTTTGTCATACGCCAACTGCACGCGCAGGATCAGCATCCAGACGCGCCAGATCGCGAATGCAAGCGAGAGGGCGATGATAATAAGGTAGGGGATCACCGCGAGTTTGACCGAGGACATTAAGATCACGATAAGACCCAGGATAAAGCCGATGGCAAGGCCTGCGATAAGCGCCTTGGGCGTGCTCTTGCTCGTGGTGGAGGATTCCTCGTCACCCTGCATATTGACGGTGGGGTTTTTGATGTCCATATCAAGGCAGAGCGCGATGTGTCCGATGGCGGCAAACATCACGGCCAGCGTGCCGAGCAGCACCTGCCATACGGGATACACAAAGCAGGAGATCACCGCGGTGGCAAGCAGAGCGCCCACGGTGAAAACGGCGTTGAAGGTCAGCTTGGCAAAGACCTGCGTGAAGTAGTCCACGGGAATGATCTTGGAGGTGTGGAAGTTGGCACCGTCACGCGAGATCGCGGAGGCGGAGGAGATGTTGGAGAGCATCGCCATGATCGCCACGATCATCACGTGCGAGCCCGCGATCATATTCACGCCCGCCTGATTGACCGTGACGGTCATCAGCAGTTTATCGTAGGAAAAGACGATAAAGGGCATCAGCAGTGTGAACAGGAAATACTGGAACACGTCCGAAGGGGAACGGAAGATGCACAGCGCTTCCTTTCGGATCAGACTGATGAAGGGCATATCGCGGCGGAATCGGCTTTTCGTGCGGCGCGAGGTGCGCACGCGGTTCTCCAGCTGGGGCATGGCGATCTTGAAGTAGAAGGGACGGATCACCAGCACCATAAGCACGGTGAGCACGGCACAGATTGCAAGGAAAAGCGGAATGTAATACCAATGGGAGAAGGAGAACATCGCCATCGCAAGGCGATAGTAGATCAGCGTATGCCGTCCTGCCGCGAGGATCGTGGCATTGATCTCGGAGACCACCTTCATCTGCTGTTCCACGATGTCAAAACTCTCGGCAATGCCCGACAGCAGTGAGATGTAAAGCGAGATGCACGCGGCTACGGCGGCAAGCAGTACAAAGATCGAGAGCAGTGTGTGGCGCTTGAGGAAGGCCAGTACGCGCATGACAGGAATGCTGAGGAATGCCGCTAAAATGATCGGCAGGATCGGGAGCAGAATGAGGTAGAGCGGAATGGCACAGTAAAAGGAGGCGCGAAGGCCGCCGAAGATGCCAAGACAAAGAAACAGCGGCAGGGAGATGAGCGAATTGAAGCCGAGCTCCTTCAAGTAGATGAGCAGCAGTTTGGAGATGAAGAACTGGTTGGGCGTGACGGGCAGGCAGATGAGCAGCTCGTTATCCCGTGAGAGATAGAGCGTGCCGATGACGTGCCCGACCGTGAAGACCAGCGTGATGCCCTGCGTGATGAGCAGGATCATGGCAATGAGCTCGCGATTGATGGCAAAGCCCAGCACGAAGATGCGAATAAAGGCAAAGGCCAGAAGCCCCGTGACGGCCGCGATCAGCAGGACGCACTTGAGGATCGCCGTGCCCATCTTGCGCGGTGAGGCGGTATTGAGCAGATCGGTCTTGTTGTCGATCTGCAGCCGCAAGAGATTCCATATCTTGCGCATCAGACACCCTCGCCTTCGATCTCGCCGATCACGCTCATAAAGATCTTCTCCAGCGAGCGGCCCTCGCGGCGCAGTTCGGCAAGATCGTAGATGCCGTGCAACTTGCCCTTCTGAATGATGCAGCAGCGGTCGCACAGGTTCTCGACCACGTCAAGGATGTGCGAACTGAAGAAGACGGTGTTGCCCGCCTCGGCGTGCTGCTTCATGACCTTCTTGAGTTGGTAGGCGCTTTGCGGGTCCAGACCCGTGAGGGGCTCGTCCAGCACCCAGAGTTTGGGGTTGTGAATGAGCGCGCCGATCACGGAGATCTTTTGCTTCATACCGTGCGAATAACTTTTGATGGGTGCGTCGAATGCCTCGCGCAGTTTGAAGGTGTCCAGCAACTTGTCACAGCGCTCCTGCACGTCGGCGGCAGGGACACCGTAGAGATTGGCGATGTGCGTGACGTATTCGCGACCCGTGAGGCGCTCGAACACGGCGTGGTTGTCGGAAACGTAGCCGATCTGCATCTTGGCCTTCAGGGGCGCGGTCTTGATGGACACGCCGTCGATGAGGATGTCACCCTCCTGGAAGGGGTGAATGCCCACAAGGCACTTGATGGTGGTACTTTTGCCCGCACCGTTGGAGCCGAGGAAGCCGTAGATTTCGCCTGCCTCCAGGGAGATGGAAAGGTCCTCCACCGCATTGACGGTGGCGCCGGCATAACTTTTTGTCAGGTGTTGGATCTCTAACATAGGAAACCTCCGTATCAGTCGCGGAACGTGCGCGGACGCCGAGAGGGCTTACCCGTGCGTTGCTCCTGCAGGTCGATCCACGCATTTCGCAATGCGAGGTGATCGTCCTCCACGCGGTAGAAGTAGAACGTTGCCTTGTAGAATGCAAGGCACAACAGCAGGAAGGCGATGAAGATGACGAGCATCATAATGGGGTGGAAGGTGAAGGCACCGATCGTCACGGGGAAAACCTCCACAAACTCGATGAAGGGGACGAAGGACTTGGCCTTGTCCAGATCGAACATAAAGAAGTAGTTGACCTCCTCGCCCGTGTAGTTCGAGAA
Organism: Eubacteriales bacterium; assembly: GCA_045532805.1. Lineage (GTDB taxonomy): Bacteria > Bacillota > Clostridia > Oscillospirales > CAG-272 > Firm-07. Next base: position 26,292 of record JAZSGQ010000038.1, on the reverse strand, counting down.
GATATTGAGCAATCCGCCGCCGATCATACAGAACACGAAGTAACAGCAGAAGCCGATGAACATATACTTGAGCGAGCGACGCGTGATGCGTGGGAAGATGCGCAGGCCCATGGCGAGCACGGGCACCATCAGCACGAGCGTGTGCTCGTAGATATAGTGCATATTCCAGAAGCCGAAGCCCGTCGTCGCAAAGTCGGGGGACAGGATCGCAATGAGCGTGCCCGTGATGTTGACGATGAAGCAGAACTGGAACATTTTGTTCAGTTTTAAGGGAATGGCGATGATGTAGAAGAAGGCCGCAAGATTACACAACTGGATGGGCAGACGCGGCAGACTGAAGCCCATGAGGTACAGCGAGTTGTAATGGAAGAAGAGCGCCAGCGTAAGGAACAGGCACAGGTTGTAGCGATCCTCAAAGCTGCGGAAGCGGAAGAAGCAGTAAAGCGCCATCGTCCAGATGAAGATCAGCGCGATCCATACGAGGTGGAAGGGGGAGAAGGTTTTTGCCTCGATCGAGGAATAGCCGATGATGGATTGCAGCGCGTAGGCGGGCATCGTGAGAAGCACCACGAGGGGCAGCGAGGCAAGAAAGCGGACGACCTCGCCCGCGTCGGTCACGCGGAGCAGGTGGCGGGAGCGGATCGCGAGCGCCAGCACGATCGCCATGGCGAGCGCCAACTCCACTGCGAAGTAGACGTAGCGGAAGGTGGGCGGCGCGAAGATGCCGCGCCCCGTATCGGTGAGGAAGTAGGGCATAAAGCGCTCGAAATACACGGTGGAAAGGACTGCAAAGGGCAGGCAGTAGTAGCACGCGAGGTTGCGGAACAGGCGGCTACTTGTGAACACTGCCATGGGCAGGATCGAGTAGCAGGCGAAGTAGCCCCAGCGCAGCACCGTGGAGAGCACGTCGGTTGCTTCATAGTAGGTGAGGTCCATCCACGCGCCGTTGATAACGTAGATGAACCCGTCGCAAAGCATAAAGCGGAAAAAGCCGATGGCACAAAAGGCCACGGTGAGAATGCGCAGCGCTTTATAGAAGGTGGCGTCACTGCGCTTCCATAAGGGAAGCAGGATCGCCGCCGCGACGATCAGCGCCGCGGCACAGGTGATGATCGAATACATAAGAGCTCCTCTTTGAGTCGAATGGTGGCCTATTCATATAATGAATAGGAAAACCCACATACGTCCCTATTATACCACACTTCGCGCCCGGGTGCAAGCGAGCGGCTGCTTTCTTGTGCAGAGTGCATGAGTTTTTGCGGAGACATGAAAGAAATATGCCGAATTTTTGTTCAAATTGTAAATAATGCAAAAAATCCGTCACGCGATGCCGCGTGACGGATTGAGTTTTTTGCGCTATCTGCCGCCGCGATGGCCGCCGCCACCGCCGCGCGAGCCGCCTGAACTGCTTTGCACTCGCACACGGGTGACGTAACTGCCGACGAATACGTCCTCGCATTGTGTCAAATGTAACTTGGCGTAGCGGTCCAGCGGGTAGGATTCGCCATGGCGTTTTCTGCGATAGGCGAGAAAGACGCACAGGACCGAGATGCCGCCCGCAAGCACACCCACGACAAGGGCGCAAAGCAGTGCCTCCATGGGTGCGCGTGCTTCGCGCTCGGCGCGCGCTTGCTCTCTGGCAAGTTCTTCTTGCTCGTAGTCGCCCGTGAAGACGTGGCAGGCGGAATAAAAGGCGGAATAGCCGTCGAACACCTTGCCCGATTTAAGATTTTGGTAGACGTCGGGATCGTCCAGGATCTCGTCCACGGCCGTGTCGGAAAAGACGTCGTTTGCCTTTCCGTAGGTATACATGTCGTAATAATAGGTGGAGTCGAGAGTCCGTACCACGAGCACCACGGCGTCACTGTTCTCGTTAAGACCGTATTTGTTTTTGACCCAGGTTGAGGAAGGGGTGCTCGCGTTTTCCAGCGTGATCAGGTAGGGGCGGAGCCCTGCGAACGTGCAGTTGCACGCCTGTGAGGTCAGGCGCGATTCCTCATCTTCTGTGAGAAAGTCGCCGTCATCGTACACCACGGGGGCAACGGACGCGTGAGCGGGCAGGGAAAGGGCAAGGAAAGCAAGGAGAAACGAGAAGAAAATACAGAGTTTTTTCATACCGTCCACCCCCTTAAATAAGGAAAAGACGGATCAGTGCCGCGGCGACGCCTGCCACGGCGCCCACGATGGCACCAAGGAGAGCAAGGCGCTTGCCACTAACGGGGAACTGTCCGAAGACCTTGCCCGTATAGCCGTTCATTGCAAAGGTATAGGTCTTGCCGCGGCGCACGTAGGTGAGCAACCAGATGGGCATCAGGGTGTAATCCCAGTGCATACGGCGCACCGTGAGGCGCGGCTCGTTGGGGCTCACGGTGGTATAGCCGCTGATGGTGTTGCGCAACAACGTGCGCGTGTACTGCATCATACGCCCCTTGACAGCGTCTCTCACGCTCGCTTGCTCGATGTTGCGCTTTTTGGCAAGGAAGCCCTGCAAGCGCGGCATCGCAAACTCCTCAAGGGAATCGGAAGGATAGGGCAGAATGCCGTCCAGCATCTCGCGGTCTTCCTCAGTAATGGCGGGGGTGACGATGTCCTCAAAATGGATCTCACCCGCCCGACGGATGCGGAAATTGGAGGTTTCGGTGTAGCGATAGTCGCCCACGCGCCAACTCCTCACGCGGGTGGCGCGGGCGGTCATAGCGGCACCCGTATCGGCATCTGTGACCCAGAAGGGATAGTAGATGCCCGTCATACGCTCCACCTGACGGGGCGCGATGAAATCGCGGGGCACAAACCATTTTTTGCGTGCAAAGGCGAGAAATTTTTCCTCGGCTTCTTTTCTGCCAAGGCGAAAGGGAATGATCTTGTGCGGCTTCATCTGTCCCTGAAGCCGTCCGCCAAGCAGAATAGGGTTGTGGCAGTAGGGACATTCGGTGGCGACGGTGGTGTCGTCACAAAGGATCTCAGCGCCGCACGCGGCGCAACTGTACTCGCCAAGGGCGGCGCAGTAGTCCTCGTCCACCGCTTCGGTGGCGGCGGCCGCCTCTTCGGCGGCAGAGGCCGCGTCCTCGGCGGCACTTGCCGCTTCGTGATTCAGCACTTCCTGTTCGGTGAACTCCGATAGGCAAAATTCACAGCACAACTTGCCCTTTTCGGGTTGAAAGACAAGACCAGCGGAGCAGTTGGGACACTGATAGGTCAGCGTTGTCGCAGTGCTCATGGATTAGTCCTTCTTCTTGCCGCAGTTGGTGCAGAATCTGCCCTCGTTGTGTGTGCCGCACTCGGTACAGAACCAAGCGCCTTCGGGTGCCTTGGCACCGCACTGGGAGCAGAATTTGCCGCTTGCAGTGGCACCGCAACTGCATTGCCAGGTGGTTTGCTCGGGCTTTTTTGCGCCGCACTCGGAGCAGAATTTACCCGTGGCGGTGGCGCCGCAAGCGCATTTCCAACCGCCGTCTGCGGCCTTTTGGGCCTGCTCCTTCATCTGGGCACGGTTGGTCTCGGAAAAGGCACCAAAGCCGCCCGCCGCGTTCATACCCATACCCATGCCCATAAAGGCAGTGGCCGAGCCGCCCGCATTGGAGCCTGCATTCTCAAAGCCGCGCGCCATCGCGCCCTGCACGTAGCCCTCGCGCACGGCGGGGTCGCCCAGCATCGCGCCCTGGTTGCGCATATTGATCAGTTTCTTGGATTCGTCATCATAGGAAACACTGGCGATACCCACCGAGAGGATCTCAAAGCCGCGCAGACTGCGGAAGTTATCGTCCAACTCCTCGGACATATAGGTCGAGAGTTCGCGGGATTTGCTCGCCACGTGCGAAATACGGATACCGTCTGCGGACATTTTATTGATCGCCGCCTGCAGACCCTCCAGAAATTCGGAGAGGTACTGCTCGTTGATATCGGTGATATTGACGTGCTCGGCACTGCGCGGAATGGCCTCGGCGTAGAACTTGAGGGGGTTGGTGATCTTGATGGAATACGTACCGTGTGCGCGCAAAAACAGTTCCGAGTTGTAGAAGTTGTCAAAGTAATTGACGGGCGAACGGGTGCCGAATTTGATGCCTTTGATCTCCTGCAGATTGATGAAAAACGCCTTTTGCGAGGAGGAGGGCACGCCGCCGTACTTGATGCGCGAGAAGGTCTCTGCAAGCGACGCGCCGAACTGCCCTGCAAACAGGGAGGGCATCGCGGAGTTGTCGACCTTGTAGTAGCCGGGCTCTGCGGTGAAGTCTACCACCTTGCCGCCGTCCACGAGGAGCATGAACTGATTGTCATACACGTGAATGACAGAGCCGTTGGAAATGGTGTCCTTGGTACCCTTACGGTTGCTGTTACGCTTGTCAGAGGCACGTACCGTCACGCCGCGCGTGAATACGGTGCCTTCGCCCATGTTGTCCGCTTCAATGACTTCCTGCCAGGTGTCGGCCAGACCCCCGCCCATAGCAGAAAGCGTTGCTCTGATAATACCCATAACATATCTCCTTTTGAGCCCCTGACGGGGCGAATTTTATGAAAAAAGCGAGTGCCGCACGCACCGTGCGGAACTCGCTTTGCAAAAGACCCGCCGAGCCGTGTAACCGAATACGAGAGAACCCTGTATAATAAGGGCGGTGCCCTTCCGACTGCTTTACTGCTTCCAACATCCTCTTCCCGCGCAAGACAAGTCAATTGCAACGGGGGAGGGAGGCCTGCAAACCACAGTCTAAGTCGGGCTCCTTTGATCCGATTGTAGGCTCCACCAGACAATTATCACGAGAACGGCAGGATAGTAACGTTGTAGGCAAGAGGGAGTGATCCAAACCCGCCCTAAAGCAATGCTTTTCGGCGCTTTCGGCACTTACCGCTCTTGCAAAGTCCGCACTTGGCGGCGAACGCCAAGCACCAAAATCACACAAAAATCAAAGCTTTGGGGTCGAAGAGTTTTGAAGGAGCAAATCGGTAGGACGGGCAAGATAAATTTTTGCGGCAATATGCGGATATTGCAAGGAAATTTACCGAAGCACGTACGTCGATTTGCCCTTCAAAACCGAGTTCGGATTACTCCCTCTTGCCTCATGCGTCGTAGTCGATCTCCTCGGAGAACAGGTTGTCAAAGTAGGCGGCGATATCCTCAAACTCATCGTCGTCCTCAATGGATACGAGCGATTCCTCGCCGTCCTCCATCACACCCTTGAGAATGGTGTACTCCAGGAACTCGTCGCTCTCACCCTCCTCGGCGGGGATCATGGCATAGTAGTTGACGCCGTCCTTCTCGTAGGTGGCGATCAGTTCAAACTGATATTCGGTGCCGTTTTCGTCCTGCAGGGTGTAGATCATTGCTTCTTCTGCCTGCTCTTCGTTCATCTTCTTATTCTCGTCCATGTTCTTCACCTCGAAGATCGTATTTTGTGATTTCAGTATATCTTATTTTAAGAAAAAAGTCAAGAGGGGAGCAAAAATTACCTGCGTTACGGCAGGGCGTAATAACGGTGATCCAGGGGCAGGGAAAGCAGTGTTTCTTCGTGGATCACGCGGCCTGACGTGTCGATGATCTGGAAGGAGCCGATACTGCCCGTTGCGATATCGTAGCAGAACACCACCGCGTAGCCGTCGGCCGTGAAGCGGCCGCCGATCTTGTTCTCATCGGCGATGCGAATGACTTCCTCGCCCTTCTTGTTGATATAATACGAGCCCGTGCTGTCCAACACTGCGGCAAGCCCCGCGCCAAAGGAGGTGGCCACGCTGTATTTCGGCTCGATCACGACCTCGCCGTGCTTGTCGATATAGCCCCAGAGTTCGGCCTCGGCGCTGAACTGCACGGCGGCAAGGCCGTTTTCAAACGGGCGCGCGTCATAAAAGCGCGCTTCGACGGCGAATTCGCCGCGCTTGTTGATGAAGCCGTAAAGTCCCTCGTTGGTCTGCACGAGCGCAAGGCCGTTCTCCGAGAAGGACGAGGCGCCCGCATACGTGGGCTCGACCACGTAGACGCCGTCGCGGTCGATATAGCCGCACTTGCCGTTCTTGACCACGAGCGCAAGGCCATTCGCGGAAAACTCATACAATGCATCGAACTGCGGATTGATCACGTAATTGCCGTGCTTGTCGATCAGGCCCCAGTAGCCGTAGGACTTGACGGTGGCATAGCCGTCCTGGGCGAAGCCGCGCGCGGCCTCAAACTGCGGGGGAATGACGTAGACACCGCGGCGGTTGATGTAGCCGTACAGATCGTCGATCATCACGAGTGCTATGCCCTCGTCCGAGAAGGCCTGTGCCCCGTCGAACTGCGGATTGATCACGATCTTACCGCCTTTGTTGATATAGCCCCAGGTGCCGTCCTTTTTGACGGGTGCGAGTCCGTTGCGCGAGAAGTCGCCTGCGGCCTCAAAGGTGCAGGGCACGGCAAGTTCGCCGTCCTCGTTCACAAAGCCCCATTTGCCGTCCACACACACGGCGGCAAGCCCGTGCCCCGTGAAGGGGGAGGCCGCCTCAAAGATCGGGGCGATGGCCATATCGCCGTTTTTATCCAGATAGCCCCAACGCGTGACACCGTCACGCTCCACACACACGGGGAGCAGATCGTCCTCAAAGGTCGTGAAGGGGGCGCGGAAGTAAAAACTGCCGTTGGCGAGGAAGAAAATAATGAGTGTGACGAGTCCCGCCACGCCCAGCGCGATCAGGATCCATAGCGGCTTGTAAAACTTTTTCTTTGGCGTCTCCTCGTTGTCGGCGTTCTCGTTGTCGGCGTTCTCTGCGTCGGCGTTCTCTGCGTCGGCGTTCTCGGCGTCGGTGCTCTCGGTTTCTTCTCCGATCCCCTCGTCGGGGATCAGCACGTTCTCCTCGGGCGGTGTATCGGTGAGTGTTGCGCCGCACGCGGGACAGACCTCGAGGTCGCCCTTGACCGGCTCTTTACAGTTGGGACAAAGCATATGCGTTGCTCCTTTCGGTTGATCTACTCTTATCATTTTTTAGTATAGCATAAGCGAAGGAAAAAGTCAAATAAAACGCGAAAGGAGCGCTTTTTGAAAAAAAGAGCGCTCCTTTGAAAATGTTTGGAAATATTCTTTTTGAAATTTGGAATATAGAAAAACAAAATTGGAAAATTAAATGTGGTCGAAATCCACGAGCGTGAGCCCCTTGTTGTTATCCAGTGCCCACTTGATGCTCCACTGTCCCGTGAAGAGCAGGTAGTAGCGACCCTGCACGTCCACCACCACACGGGTGTCGGAGGCAAGATTCAGGGTGCGCACGTCGATCTCCTCGTTCTCGATGCGCTGGATATACTGGAAGGGAAGGTCGCGCTGGAGGTACTTGACGCCGTACTCGGTCTCCATTCGGAACTTGAGCACGTCGTATTGCAGCATACCGATCACGCCGACCACCACGCGCTCCAGACCCGCACCCGGCTCGAAGAACATACGGATTGCGCCCTCCTTGGCGAGCTGATCCATACCCTTGGCGAACTGCTTGCGCTTCATGGAGTCGATCTGCTCGACCATGGCGAAGTGCTCGGGGGCGAAGGTGGGAATGCCCGAGAAGGTGACCTTACTGCCCTTGTCGCAAACAGTGTCACCGATCGAGAAGATGCCCGGGTCAAACACGCCGATGATATCACCCGCAAACGCCTCGGTGATGCCCTCGCGTTCCTCGGCCATCATCTGCTGGGGCTGGGAGAGTTTGATGGGACGTCCGCCCTGAATGTGGTAGTAGTCGCGTCCGCGCTCGAACTTACCCGAGCAGATGCGCAGGAACGCGATGCGGTCGCGGTGTGCCTTGTTCATATTCGCCTGGATCTTGAACACGAAGGCGGAGAAGCCGTCGTCAAACGGGGAGACGGCGCTCCCGTCCTTGGTGGTGCGTCCAAGGGGGGCGGAGGTCATTTCAAGGAAGGCGGTGAGGAAGTCCTCCACGCCGAAGTTGTTGAGTGCAGAGCCGAAGAACACGGGGGAGAGTTTGCCGCGCGAGATCGCGTCGGGGTCGAAATCAAAACTCGCGCCGTCCAGGAGTTCCACCTGCTCGCAGAGTTCCTCGCGCAGATTCTCGCCGATGAGGGCGTCCAGTTTCTCGGTCTCGGTGATGTCGCATTCGATCGTTTGCAGTTTGCCTCGACCGCCGTGGAAGTTATCGAAGGTGTGAATGCAACGCGCGCGACGGTCAAACACGCCTTTGAAGGTCACGCCGCAACTGATCGGCCAGTTCATCGGATACGTGCCGATGCCGAACTCGCGCTCCAGCTCGTCTAAAAGGTCGAAGGGGTCGCGCGCCTCGCGGTCCATTTTATTGATGAAGGTGAAGATCGGAATGCCGCGCTTGGCGCACACGTGGAAGAGTTTGCGCGTCTGCGGCTCGATGCCCTTGGCGGCGTCGATGACCATCACGGCACTGTCGGCGGCCATGAGCGTACGGTACGTGTCCTCCGAGAAGTCCTGGTGTCCTGGGGTGTCCAGAATGTTGATGCAGTAGCCGTTGTAGGAGAACTGCATCACCGAAGAGGTCACCGAGATACCGCGCTGTTTTTCCAGTTCCATCCAGTCGGATACGGCGTGCTTGTCGCTCTGCTTGCCCTTGACCGAGCCCGCAGACTGGATCGCACCGCCGTAAAGCAGGAGTTTTTCCGTCAGGGTCGTCTTACCCGCGTCGGGGTGGGAGATGATGGCAAACGTGCGTCTGCGCTCGATCTGCTGTTTCGTTCTTTCGTCCATATCTATCCTATCCTTTTTCTAAATCCCATATATTGTACCGCATTTGCGCGGAAAATGCAAGAGGGAAGGAAAAAATCTTGCCGTGTGTCAGGGCTTTGCGAAAAAAGGCCCAAAACGGTAGGCAAAAGGGAGTAATCCCTACCGTTTTGGGCGCGACGTTACAGTTTGCGCAAGGCGTCAAGGCAACGGCGGCAGATGCACTTCTTTTCGTATTGCAATACGTCCCGATCCGAGCCGCAGAACAGGCACGTGACCTCGTGCTTTTGCAAAATGATGCGGTCACCCTCGGTGAAAATCTCGATGGAGTCTCTCACGTCGATGCCGAGCGACGTGCGAATCTCCTTGGGGATCACGAAGCGGCCGAGTTCGTCAATCTGGCGAATGACACCTGTGGATTTTTTCATAGCGTTGCCTCCTTTGAAGAATGTCAGTAAAATAAAAACAATTTATACCGGTAGCCAAAGAGAGTCGCACACGATGGGCCTTTGCGGGCAAACGAACACCCGGGCTTCGGCAAATTCTTTTGCAATATCCGCATATTGCCGCAAGCATTTGCCTTGCCGAGGCGCCCGTTTGCTCCGCAAATGCTGCGAAGCACCTCTTGGCGAATGAGTTTTTGATGACTTTTGTCGCGACGCGACGCAGTAAAGTGTGGACTTTACAAGTTGGGGGACGGCGGAAGGCGCGAAAATGCGTCGCCGAGAGGCCGTCGCGTTCGATTCTCTTTGGCTACAGTATATCCTGTCGGGAAATGTTTGTCAAGGGCGAATATTGGTAATTTATGGAATATTAACATTTGCGAAGAAAAAAAGCGCGGGGCGTGCAAAAAAGCGCGGCTTTTGTCGAAAAGTGGCAAGACGGGGCGAGAAAAAAAGGAGTTTTGGCGTTTGACGGGACAGAAATCCGCCTAAAATAGGGCAAAGGATATGGCAAAAGACATGGGAAAGGGTGTGACGTGATGATGAAGGGGTGTCAGCGAGAGATGATCCTGTTGCAGACCAAGGAGAGTCCGCTGTTTGAAAGTGCGTACTTCGTACTGCGGCGGCAAAGGGTGACGGTGCCCTACACGGATATGCTGGCGGAGGCAAATCGCATCATCGGCGAGGGAAACGGCTATCTGAAGCGGCGCGGACGGCGGCGGATCTTGTTGCCGTTTTTGCTCGGCGCTGTGCTCGGCGCGGGACTTTTTGCACTCTTTGGCGTGATTCTTGGTTTTCTATCTTGACAAGCGCGTTATTATTGTGTATAATATTATGAATGAAGAAAACTTACGGTAAAGAGACGTCGTTCATACCGTTTGACAGGAACAAAGACCGACTCCGGCGAGGGACGCGGGACGCCGAGCGGCTTTCCATACAACCGATAAAAAAATCAAGCAAAGGAGACTTTATGCCCAGACCGAAAAAGGACAGAGGAAAAATACGCATTATCCCTTTGGGTGGCTTGCAGGAGATCGGCAAGAACCTGACGGTGATCGAATATGAGAATGACATGATCGTGGTGGACTGTGGCCTTGCATTTCCCGAGGAGGATATGCTCGGCGTGGATCTGGTGATCCCCGACATCACGTATTTGGAGCAAAACCGTGACCGTTTGAAGGGTATTTTCCTCACGCACGGACACGAGGATCATATCGGCGCGCTGCCCTATGCGCTGCGTACCATTCAACCGCCGATCTATGGCACGAAACTGACCATCGGCATCATCAAGAACAAGCTTGCGGAGCACGCTCTCCCGTTTGCTCCCGATCTTCGCACCGTCAGCGCGGGTGACACCGTGCGCGCGGGCGCGCTCAACGTGGAGTTCATTCACGTCAATCACTCGATCGCAGACGCCTGCTGTCTTGCGATCCACACGCCGCTTGGCACCGTGTTGCACACGGGCGACTACAAACTGGACATCACCCCCATTGAGGGCGAGATGATGGACCTGCGCCGCCTTGGTGAACTCGGCCACAAGGGTGTGCTTGCCCTGCTTGGGGAATCCACCAATGCAGAGCGTCCCGGCTTCACGCCCTCCGAGAAAAAGGTGGGACAGTCGCTGGATTATATCTTTACCTCAAACCCGAAGAAGCGGATCGTGATCGCGACCTTCTCTTCCAACGTACACCGCGTACAGCAGATCATCGACATCAGCGCGGAGCACGGCAGAAAGGTGGCCATTACGGGGCGCAGTATGCTCAACATCGTGGGCGCCGCCGTGGAATTGGGGTATATGAACGTACCCAAAGGCGTGCTCATTGATATCAATGAGATCAAGCGCTTCAAGCCCGAGCAACTCACGCTCGTGACCACGGGTAGCCAGGGTGAGCCGATGTCGGCACTCTACCGCATGGCCTACTCGGATCACAATCAGGTCACGCTGGGCGAGGGCGACCTTGTGGTGCTCTCCTCGCACGCGATCCCCGGCAACGAAAAACTGGTGGGGCGTGTGATCAACGAACTCTCGCGCAACGGTGTGGAGGTCGTGCACGAATCCGCGTTTGCGGTGCACGTATCGGGTCACGCTTGCCAGGAGGAACTCAAGTTGATGCTGGCACTGACCAAGCCCCGCTACTTTATGCCGATCCACGGCGAGTCCCGCCATCTGGCGGCACACCGTGAACTGGCCGAGGAGATGGGGATCCCCTCTCGCAACATCTTCTTGTCCGAAATCGGACGAGTGCTGGAGATCGACGTGAAGGGTGCGCGCTTTGCAGGCAGTGTGCCCGCAGGTCAGGTACTGGTCGACGGCTACGGTGTGGGTGACGTGGGCAACGTGGTGCTCCGTGACCGCAAGATCCTCTCGCAGGACGGTCTGATCGTCGTGGTGGCCACGGTGGACGAGGACAGCGGATTCCTTGTTTCGGGTCCCGATATCGTGTCGCGCGGCTTCGTCTACGTGCGCGAGAATGAGCCCTTGCTGGAGGAAGCCAGAAAACTGGTACAGAACGTGCTGTTGCAAGGACTGAAGGGCCGAGAGCGCGGCGACCGCATGCGTCTCAAGACGCGCGTGCGCGACGAACTCTCGCGTTTCCTGTATCAAAGAACGGGTCGAAAGCCGATGATCCTGCCCGTGATCATGAACGTGTGAGTTCTTCACACGGAAAACACAAACGCTTGTTATAATAACATCGTTGCTTGGTCACTTCGCCAAAACGGCGGCGGTGACTTTGAAATACAAATGCAAAAGGTGGTTCCAAACAATGGGAAAAGCAAACAGAATTAAGAATGAAAAGGCCGCAAACACGCTGGCCGCACCCGTGCGCAAGAAGGCCGAGAAGAAGCCCATGCCCACGTGGGTTGGTACGTTGATCGTTGCCGCAGTGCTGATCGCACTGATCCTGGTCGTCACGTTCTCCGTTCTGCAGTCTCGCGGTACGTTCATGCGTATGCGCGTGATCGCCGAAACCGAGAACTATGAGATCACGGTTCCGATGATGTCCTATATGATCTACTCCGAGTATCAGAATCTGGTTTCGACCTACGACCAGCTCTCGCAGCAGATCTACGGCTCCAGCAGCACGCAGAAACTCTCGATCCCCGCAGGTAAGGGTGGCACGGCGCTTGTAACGGGCAGCCCCTTGCGCGATCAGGTCTACCAGTCGCAGGACGACAAGGGTAACCCTATCGACACCGTGACCTGGTTCGATCACTTCGCAGAGGGCGCAATGGACACGCTCACCGAGATCCTTGCCTGCTGTGAGTACGCAAAGGACAAGGGTATTGAGCTGGAGGAGAAGGAGATCCTGGAGATCCAGACCTCTCTTGACAATCTCGAACTGTATGCCGGCTTCTACGGCTACACGACCGACGGCTACATCGCTTCGATGTACGGCAAGGGCGTGCGCCTGAAGGACGTAAAGGCTGTGATGGAACTTTCCTCGCTTGCCTCAAAGGTGCAGAATCAGGTGTCTGATGAGATGCTTGCCGCGATCCTTGACGAGCGTGTGGACAATCACTACAACGAGAACAAGACCAAGTACGACACCTACATGGACTACCTTACTTATACCTTCACCGCGACCTTCACGCCCTCTACGCTGAAGGACGAGACCAAGAAGGCAGAGGAGAACGCTACGCTCAAGGCAGAGTACGAGGCAAAGCAGGCAGAGTATGCAGGCTACGTGGCAGAGTTGAACGCTTGCACCACGTCCGAGCAGTTTGCCACCAAACTCACCGAGATCCTGCAGAAGGTCTTTGAGGCCGAGGAACTGGAGGCTGCCGAGGGCAAACTCAAGGAGGGCGAGTCGCTCACCGACAAGCAGAAGGAAGAATGCAAGCAGGCCGCAACCGAGCGCGTGGTCAAGGCTGTTTCCGATGCAACCGTGAAGAACGGTGACACAAGCAAGGTCAGCGACGAGGACGCCAAGGAGTGGTTGACGGGCACGGGCGACAAGGCGCTTGCCGCAGGTGCACATAACAAGTTCGAGTCCGTGTACGACGTGTACGGCACCGAGGTGAAGGACGAGGACGAGGACGACGGTGAAGGCGACGGCGAGCCCGACGCACAGGCCGAGAAGGAATACAAGAAGGCCACCTCCACCTACTCCGTTTACTTTGTGAACAGCGCACTGCACCGCGACAGCGGCGTGGTTCGCTCCGTGGGTCACATTTTGTTCAAGACCGATACATTCAAGAGCGTGACCGACGTGACCAAGCTCGCTATGCCCTACCAGCGTCTTGCTCATCGCATCACCAGCAACGGCGGCAAGATCAGCGCAGAAACGATGGCCAAGGAGCTCATCGCTGTAATGAAGGAGGATGGCAACCTCACCGAGAAGACCGACGCGAACGGCAGAAAGTACTACGAGATCTCCGAGGCACAGTTCAATGCCTACGGTCTTACGTACACCGAGGACTCCAACGTGTTCTACGATGACGTGACGGTTGGCCAGATGGTCGAGGAGTTCGAGGATTGGCTCTTTGACGAGGTCCGTGTGGTCGGTGAGGCAACGGGTGAGGCAGTCAGCACCACCTACGGCTACCACCTGATGTTCTACAAGGGCGACGAGAAGCCCGCTTGGAGCCATGCGATCCGCAACGAGCTGGGCAAGGACGACTACGACAAGTGGCTGAAGGCGATCAAGGAAAGTGAGAAGCCCACCTTCTCCGAGAAGGACAGCTACTGGAACATGATCGAAGGTTAATTTCATACATGAATATGGCTCGGGTGAAAGCCCGAGCCATATTCACCATGAAGGATCGGCAGGGAGGAGAGCGAGATGCAAAAGGCGACTCGGTGCATACTTTGTATATTACTGGCCGTGCTGTGCGTGCTTCCGCTTTACGGCTGTCGGCGCGGCAGTGACGTGCCGCTCTCGGCGGGGCTCTCGATGATCGAGGGTGTGCCGATCTATAACGATGACGTGGCGATGAGCACCGAGCATTTCACGATCACGCCCGGTATGATGGCGTATTTCTTTTATACCTGCGGCGGCACGATGATGGACGAAATGGAGGCGCAACGCCCCTTTGATTCCACCAAGACGCTCCACGGACAGATGTTTACCGAGACATTGACGTGGTACGACGTGATCATGAACGCGACGCTCGTGCAGGTCTCGCAACTTCTCATTTACTGCGAGGCGGCACACGCCGAGGGGCAGGTGCTGGACGATGCGAGCCGTGTGCGCGTGGAGGCGGTGGTCGCCAACTATCGCACGCAGGCGGCCGCGAATTACGGCCTTTCGATGGAAGAATACCTGCAGGCGATGTACGGCCCCTTGATGAGCGAGCAGGATCTGCGCGCGGTGCTGGAACTGGAGACACTGGCAAACAGTTATTCGCTCTCGGTGACGGCCGCACTGGAGGAGGGGATCTCAAAGGACGCGATCCGAGACACGGTGCGTGAGCAGGGTCTCACGGACGAAACGCCCTCGCGCAACGTATCCTTTTTATATATCCCCTACGGCGAGGACGGCAAACCCAATGAGGAGAAGGCCGCTCCCGCATACGAGAAATTGCTGGCTTCTCCCTCGACCGCGACACTATCGGGGTTGAAATCCTCGGGAACGGTGGGGAAAGAGGAGCATCTCACGCCCGAGAGCAGTGGCATCGAGGCAATCGCAGAGTGGTTGTTCGACGCTGAACGCGAGGTGCTTGACGTGGGGCGCGTGGAGACGGCGGGAGCAACCTATCTTCTGCTTTACACGGGTAACGGTATGACTTATGCCGAGGTCAAGGCCCGTATGCTGCTGTTTGATGCCGCGTATGCCGACTGGTACAATTCGTGGGTAGAACAACTGACTTTTGGATACAACTATGACTGTTTGGACGGCTACGATATCGAAAAATGACAAGGGGCCGTTCTCCGTGGAGGAAAACGTATGGTTTTGGATATGAAGCAGACGACCGTGGCCTATCGCTGTCCGCACTGCGGTGCGGGCGTGATGAGCGCCGTGAATCCCTTTTTGCTGGGGGGCAATATGATCCGATTGAAGTGCGAGTGCGGCAAGAGTTTTATGGAGGTGCACCCCGCCGTGGCGGGCAAGATCCGTCTGACGGTGCCCTGTATGTTCTGCCCCAATCCGCATCATTTCACCGTGAGTGAGCAGATCTTTTACGGACAGGAGTTGTTTGTGCTCCCCTGTCCCTACACCGATCTCAACATCGGTGTGATGGGCGAGATCAATCACGTGAAGGCGGAACTGTCTCGCACGGAACTGGAACTGATGGACCTGATGGAGAAAAACGGCATTGAGAGTTTTGCCGCGCTGCATGAGGAGGCCGAACAGACCGTGACCGATCCGCAGGTGCTGGAGGTCGTGCTGTTCGTGATCCGCGATCTGGACGAGGAGGGCAAGATCTTTTGCCGCTGTCCCGAGGGTGAGGAGCGCGAGTACGATGCGCAGATCCTGCCCGACGGGGTGAGAGTTTCCTGTAGGAAATGCGGTGCTTCTCATACCGTTCCCGCAGATTCTATGGTGGCGGCGCACGAGTTTCTCAACTGTGACGCGCTGTATCTGAAATGAGGTGCGATATGACGAGAAGTGAAAAAGCGGTGGCTTTATTTGAGAGCGGCTGTAACTGTGCACAGGCGGTATTCGCGGCGTTTGCGGACCTTGCGGGTCTTGACGAGGCGACTGCATTGCGCTTGTCTTCCTCGTTTGGCGGCGGTATTGGCCGTCAGAGAGAGGTGTGCGGCGCTGTGTCGGGTATGTGCATGGTCGCGGGCGCGCTGTGGGGCTACGAGGATATCAAGGACCAGGCGCTGAAGATGGCGCATTACGCGCGCATTCAGGAGATGTGCGGCAAGTTCCGCGAACTGTACGGCTCGATCATCTGCCGCGAGTTGCTGGGCGCAAAGCGCTCGGATACGGCACCCGCGCCCTCGCCGCGCACGGCGGAGTACTACGCCACGCGCCCCTGCGCGCGCTTCGTCGGCGCTTGCGCGGATATCCTCGCACAATACATAGACGAATAAAGAGTGAAAAAGAGGCCCTTAAGGGCCTCTTTTTATATGGGTAGTTGCTTGACTTTTTTGATATACTATGATACAATAAATATGAATTTTTTTGAAGGAGAACTGCTATGTTTGATTTCCTCTATGAGAATCTGCTGCTGATATCCTGGCAACACGTTGTGATGTGGTGCATCGGCGGTGTGCTGATCTTTCTTGCCATCAAGAAAGAGATGGAGCCCACGCTCCTCTTGCCCATGGGCTTTGGTGCGATCTTAGTCAATATCCCCGGGGTGGACGCGATCACCGAGCACGGTGCGCTGACCACGCTGTATAACGCGGGTATTGCCAACGAGCTCTTTCCGCTCCTGTTGTTCATCGGTATCGGTGCGATGATCGACTTCGGTCCTCTGCTCACCAACCCGAAACTGATGATCTTCGGTGCGGCGGCACAGTTCGGTATCTTCTTTACCTTCTGTCTTGCGTCTATGTTCTTCCCGCTCAACGATGCGGCTTCTATCGCCATCATCGGTGCGGCGGACGGCCCCACGGCGATCTCCGTGTCGCAAAAGTTGATGTCGCAATACACGGCGGCCATTATGGTGGCGGCGTATTCCTATATGGCGCTCGTGCCCATCATTCAGCCCCCTGTGATCAAGTTGCTCACCACCAAGAAGGAGCGTCTCATTCGTATGCCCTACGAGGCAAAGGAGGTCTCCAAACTCACGCGCATTCTGTTCCCGATCGCCATTACGCTGATCGCGGTGATCGTGGCGCCTGCGGCGGGCTCGCTTGTCGGCTTTTTGATGTTCGGCAACCTGATTCGCGAGTGCGGTGTGATGGATTCCATTTCCGAGACCGCGCAAAAGGTGCTGGCCAACCTCATCACCATCTTCCTCGGTATCTCCATCGCTTCCCAGATGACGGCCGAGAAGTTCCTCAACGTGGAAACGCTCCTGATTATGGGTCTGGGCCTCTTTGCCTTTATCTTTGACACGGCGGGCGGCGTGCTGTTTGCAAAGCTCATCAACCTGTTCTCCAAGAAGAAGATCAATCCCATGATCGGCGCGGCGGGCATTTCCGCATTCCCCATGTCGGGCCGTATCGTGCACAAACTGGGTCAGGAGGAGGATCCCCAGAACTTCCTTTTGATGCACTCGATCGGTGTCAACGTATCGGGACAGATCGCGTCCGTGATCGCGGGCGGTCTGATACTGAGCTTCTTTATGTAAGGAGGGCGGCACAATGTTTGAACCTATGAATTTTGTAAAGAATCTGACCTATATGGGCAAGGGTATGTTCGGCATCTTTGTGGTGATCGGTCTGATCATCGGCGTGACGATGCTGCTCAACTATACGCTTTCCAAATCGAACAAGAGAAAATGAGTATGTTTGAAATTTTAAAAAAGAAATGCCTGAACGCCACCGTGACGCAGATGGAGATCCACGCGCCGCGCGTGGCGCGTAAGGCCGAGCCCGGCCAGTTCGTGATCCTGCGTACCGACGAGGCGGGCGAGCGTATTCCGCTCACGATTGCGGATTTTGACCGCGAAAAGGGTAGTGTTACGATCATTTTCCAGGTGGTGGGTGCCACGACCGAGAAGTTGAATCGCCTGAATGCAGGGGACTGCTTGCAGGATTTTGTAGGACCGCTCGGACGTGCCACGCACACCGAGGGCCTTCGCAAGGTCGCCGTGGTCGGTGGCGGTGTGGGCACGGCGATCGCATTCCCCGTGGCTAAAAAACTGCACGCAGGGGGGTGTGAGGTGCACGCCGTGGTGGGCTTCCGTCAAAAGGATCTGGTGATCCTGGAGGACGAGTTTGCCGCCAACAGCACGCGCCTTATCCGTATGAGTGACGACGGCTCGTGGGGCGAGAAGGGTCTTGTGACCGACGCGCTCCGTGCCCTGATTGAATCGGGCGAGCAGTATGATGAGATCATCACCATCGGTCCCCTTGTGATGATGAAGTTCGTTTGCGCCCTCGCGAAGGAATACGGCATCAAGTCGGTCGCCTCGATGAACCCCGTGATGATCGACGGCACGGGTATGTGCGGCGGTTGCCGTCTGACGGTGGGTGGCAAGACGGTGTTTGCCTGCGTGGACGGCCCCGAGTTTGACGGGGCGCTGATCGACTTTGACGAGGCGATCGCGCGCTCCTCTACCTACCGCGATTTCGAGCGTCGCCGTCACGAGGAAGCGTGCAATCTGTTCCGCGAGGTGAAGTGAGATGCCGAATATGTCAATGAAGAAGAATCCCATGCCCGTGCAGGACGCTACGCTCCGTAGCGGCAACTTTGACGAGGTGGCACTCGGTTACACCGCCGAACAGGCCATCGACGAGGCAAAGAGATGCCTGCAATGCAAGCACCGTCCCTGTGTGGGCGGTTGCCCTGTGAAGATCTACATTCCCGATTTTATTGCCAAGGTCGCCGAGGGTGATTTTGCCGCCGCGTATGAGATCATCGCGGCCGCCTCTGCACTGCCTGCCGTTTGCGGACGTGTCTGTCCCCAGGAGAGCCAGTGCGAGGGAAAATGTGTGCGCGGTATCAAGGGTGAGAGCGTCGCCATCGGGCGCCTGGAGCGCTTTGTGGCGGACTGGCACAATGAAAACGCCACCGAAAAGTCCGCCCGTGTGCCCTCTAACGGACATAAGGTTGCCGTGGTGGGCTCAGGCCCTGCGGGTCTGACCTGCGCGGGCGAACTTGCAAAACTCGGCTACGAGGTCACCGTGTTCGAGGCATTGCACACGGCGGGTGGCGTGCTGGTCTACGGTATTCCCGAGTTCCGCTTGCCCAAGCGTATTGTGCAAAAGGAGATTGACGGTCTTTGCGCCATGGGCGTGAAGATCGAGACCAATACCGTGGTGGGACGCACCGTTTCGATCGATGAACTGATGGACGAAGAGGGCTTCGAGGCCGTGTTTATCGGTTCGGGTGCGGGTCTGCCGCGTTTTATGGGGATCCCCGGGGAGAACGCCAAGGGTGTGTACTCCGCCAACGAGTTCCTCACGCGTATCAATTTAATGAAGGCCTATCTGAAGGATTCGGATACGCCCGTGCTCCGCGCACGCCGTGTGGCGGTGGTGGGCGGCGGCAACGTGGCGATGGACGCCGCGCGCTGTGCCAAGCGCCTGGGCGCCGAGGTCTTTGTGGTCTATCGCCGTTCCATGGACGAGCTCCCCGCAAGACGCGAGGAGGTGGAGCACGCCGTAGAGGAGGGCATCATCTTTAAGACGCTGACCAATCCCACCGAGATCCTGTGTTATCAGAATGCCGATGACCGCCGCGATCCCCGCAACGGCTTTGTGTCGGGTATGACGTGCGTGGAGATGACGCTGGGCGAGCCCGATGCCTCGGGTCGTCGCCGTCCCGTGGTTAAGGAGGGAAGTGAGCACGAGTTGGAGGTGGACGGCGTGATCATGGCGCTGGGCACCTCGCCCAATCCTCTGATCAAGGCCACCACCAAGGGACTTGCGACCGAGAGTTGGGGCGGTATTACCGCCGATGCGTGCGGCCGCACCTCGCGCGAGGGCGTGTTCGCAGGCGGTGACGCCGTGACGGGCGCGGCCACCGTGATTCTGGCGATGGGCGCGGGCAAGACTGCCGCCGCGGCCATTGATGAGTATATAAAGGGAAAAGAATGAGATATGGGGCGCGCTCGTTTGAGCGCGCCTTTTTCACGCCGGAAGGTGAATAAATATACGCAATATTCGTGCATATATGCAGAAGCGCGAAAAAAGCGAAAAAGTTTTTGAAAAAACTGTATTTTATTTTATAAAACCCCTTGACAAAGGAATGGTGGGGGTGTATAATAGTCAGCGTTGAAAGAAAAATATTGCATATTTATGCGGAGGAACATCATGAACAAGAAGGATATCAAAAAAGTAGTACTTGCTTATTCCGGCGGCCTGGATACGTCCATCATCATTCCGTGGCTCAAGGAGAACTATAACAACTGTGAGGTCATCGCTGTTTCGGGCAACGTCGGTCAGGCCGACGAGTTGGAGGGCCTGGAGGAAAAGGCACTGAAGACCGGTGCTTCCAAGCTTTACGTGCTGGATCTCACCGACGACTACGTAGACAACTACATCATGCCCTGCCTCAAGGCGGGCGCCATTTACGAGGAATATCTGCTCGGCACCAGCCACGCACGTCCCTGCATCGCAAAAGGTCTTGTGGAGATCGCGCTCAAGGAAGGCGCGGACGCCATCGCACACGGCTGTACGGGCAAGGGTAACGATCAGGTGCGTTTTGAACTTGCCATCAAGCACTTTGCACCCGATATGCCCATCATCGCACCCTGGCGTGAGTGGGACATCAAGTCCCGTGAGGAGGAGATCGACTACGCCGAGGCGCACAACATTCCTCTGAAGATCAACCGTGAGACCAACTACTCCAAGGACAAGAACCTCTGGCACCTCTCTCACGAGGGTCTGGACCTCGAGGACACGGGCAACGAGCCCCTGTACGAGAAGCCCGGCTTCCTTGAAATGGGCATTTCTCCCATTCAGGCACCCGACACCCCCACTTACATCGAACTCGACTTCGAGCAGGGCGTGCCCGTGGCACTGGACGGCAAGAAGATGACCGCAAAGGAGATCGTACTCGCGCTCAACGAGATCGGCGGCAAGAACGGCATCGGCCTTCTTGACATCGTGGAGAACCGCCTGGTCGGCATGAAGTGTCGCGGCGTGTACGAGACGCCCGGCGGATCCATTCTCTACAAGGCGCACAGCGTACTGGAGAGCATTTGCCTGGACAAGTACACCCTGCACGAGAAGCAGAAACTGGCCATCACCTACGCAGAACTCGTGTACAACGGCCAGTGGTTCACCACGCTGCGCGAGGCACTTGCGGCCTTCGTAGACAAGACGCAGGAGCGCGTGACGGGTAAGGTGCGCCTGAAGCTCTACAAGGGCAACATGATCAACGCAGGCGTGTGGAGTCCCTTCACCCTTTACAGCGAGGAGATCGCAACCTTCGGCGAGAGCAACTACAACCAGAAGGACGCAGAGGGCTTCATCAACCTGTTTGGTCTGCCGATCCAGATCCAGGCACTGGCGGATCAGGGCAAGCTGAAATAATTTGCATTTCGCATACGGACTGCCGAGCACACTCGGCAGTCCATAGGTATTTATAAGGAGAGTCAAATGGCAAAGATGTGGGCAGGCAGAACGGCGGGTGACACCGACCGTATCGCAGACGATTTCAATTCCTCGATCCGCGTGGATTCGCGTATGTACCGCGAGGATATCACGGGCAGTATGGCGCACGCCGCGATGCTGGCAAAGCAACAGATCCTCACCGAGGCCGAGTCCGCGACGCTGATCGACGGCCTTGCCGAGATCCTTTCCGACCTTGAATCGAGTGCGTTGCAGATCGATATGGAGGCCGAGGATATCCACATGTTTGTGGAGCAGGTGCTGACCGAGCGGCTTGGTGACGTGGGCAAGAAACTGCACACCGCGCGCAGTCGCAACGATCAGGTGGCACTGGATCTGCGTATGTATCTGCGCGGCAAGATCGACGGCGTGATGACGTCGCTTCGTGAATTGCTTTCGGTGATCACGGACGTGGCAGAGGAGCACGCGGGCACGATCATGCCCGGCTACACGCATCTGCAACGCGCACAGCCCATCACCTTCGGTCACTGGCTGATGGCGTATGCCATGATGCTGTTACGCGACCTAGATCGCTTTGCCGACGCGCGGCGTCGCACCAACGTCTCGCCCATCGGGTGCTGTGCACTGGCGGGCACGACCTACAACACCGACCGCCGCTTTGAGGCCGCCAAACTCGGCTTCCCCGAGATCGCGCGCAACAGTCTGGACGGCGTGTCCGACCGAGATTTTTGCGTGGAGTTCCTGTCGGCGTGCTCGATGCTGATGATGCATCTGTCGCGTATGTCCGAGGAGATCATTCTCTATTCGAGTTGGGAGTTTGCGTTTATCGAACTCTCCGACGCCTACACCACGGGCTCTTCCATTATGCCGCAGAAGAAGAATTCGGACATGGCCGAGTTGATTCGCGGCAAGACGGGTCGTGTTTACGGCGATCTGATGGCACTGCTCACCACGCTCAAGGGTCTGCCGCTTGCGTATAACAAGGATATGCAGGAGGACAAGGAGAGCGTGTTCGACACGCTGGACACGGTGAAGATGTGTCTTGCGGTGCTCACGCCCATGCTCGCGACGATGCGCGTGCGCGAGGAGAATATGAAAAAGGCGGCAAGCGGCGGCTTCATCAACGCCACGGACCTTGCCGACTATCTGGTAGGAAAGGGCATGCCCTTCCGCGCCGCCTATAAGATCGCGGGGTCGCTGGTGGCCCACTGCATCAAGGAGGGAACGGTGCTGGAATCGCTTCCCCTTGCCGTATATCGCACGTACAGTGACCTCATTGACGAGGACGTGTATGCGGCGATTGACCTTCAGGCCTGCGTGAACCGCCGCATTTCCGAGGGAGGCACCTCGAGCGAGTCGGTTCGTGCACAGGTTGCATACGTAAGGGAGATGTTAAAATGATCAAGGTATTCATCGATGGCTCGGCGGGCACAACGGGTCTGCGTATTCACGAACGGCTCAACGCCCGTGCCGACCTCCAACTGCTCACGCTCCCCGATGAGGTGAGAAAGGACCCCGCCGCCAGACACGATATGTTAAAGAGCGCGGACATTGCGTTTTTGTGCCTGCCCGACGATGCGGCACGCGAGGCGGTGGCAATGGCCAAGGATTGCAAGGTGCGCATCATCGACACCTCCACGGCACACCGCACCGACCCCGCTTGGGTATACGGTTTTCCTGAACTGGGGGATCGCCGTGCGGCGATTGCCGAAGCGGCACGCGTGGCCAACCCCGGGTGTCACGCAAGCGGCTTTCTCGCGCTTGCGGCACCGCTTGTGAGTGCGGGACTGATCGCGCCCGATACGGCGCTCTCGGCGTTCTCGATCACGGGCTATTCGGGCGGCGGCAAGAAAATGATCGCGGAGTATGAGGACACGGCGCGCGACGCCTTGCTTGGTGCCCCCCGTCAGTATGGACTTGCGCAAGCGCACAAGCATCTGCCCGAGATCTCGGCAGTGGCGGGCCTTACCACAACGCCTGTGCTTTGCCCCATTGTGGCGGATTATTACAGCGGTATGGAGGTCTCCTTCGCACTTTTTGAGAGGGACCTGCGCGGCAGTATGCAGGACGTTGCCGATCTTTACGCATCGCTTTATCACAGCAAAATCGTGCACTTTGAGCGCGAAGTGGGAGAGGGCGGATTCCTCTCGGCCTCGGCCTTTTCGGGCAGGGACGATATGGAGATCTCGGTCGCGGGCAACGCCGAGCGCGTGCTGCTGACCGCTCGCTTTGACAATCTCGGCAAGGGCGCCTCGGGCGCGGCCATTCAGAATATGAACATCATGCTCGGCGTGGAGGAGACCACGGGGCTTGTCGTATAACAGTAAGGAGAAATCATGATCAAAATTATTGAAGGCGGCGTTTGTGCCGCGAAGGGATTTACCGCAAGCGGTGTGCACTGCGGCGTCCGCAAGAACCGCACCAAGCGCGATATTGCCCTCATTTACAGTGAGAAGCGTGCCACGGCCGCGGCAGTCTATACCACCAACCTTGTCAAGGGTGCGCCCCTCACGGTCACGAAAGCGCACATTGCCGACGGCTTTGCGCAGGCGGTGATCTGCAACAGCGGCAACGCCAACACCTGCAACGCAAACGGTGTGGAGATTGCAGAGCAGATGAGTGCACTGCTGGCGGCAGAGCTGAACATTGCACCCAGTGACGTGGTGGTGGCCTCCACGGGCGTGATCGGTCAGCCGCTCAATATCGAGCCCATCAAAAACGGTATTCCGCAACTGGTGAAGGAACTTTCCCCCGAGGGTGGCGCGAACGCCGCCGAGGGTATTATGACCACCGACACCGTGAAAAAGGAGATCGCCGTGGAGTTCGAACTTGGCGGCAAGGTCTGCCGTCTTGGCGGCATTGCCAAGGGTAGCGGTATGATCCACCCCAACATGGCTACGATGCTGGTGTTCATCACCACCGATGCGGCCATTTCCGCTCCGATGCTGCAAAAGGCGCTTTCGGGCGATATTGCGAACACCTTTAATATGATCAGTGTGGACGGCGACACCTCCACCAACGATATGGTGACGGTACTGGCCAATGGTATGGCGGAAAATCCCGAAATCACCGAGGACGGTGCGGATTTTGCCACCTTTATGCAGGCACTGAACACCGTGAACGTGCAACTTTGCCGTTGGATCGCGGGTGACGGTGAGGGTGCCACCAAGTTGCTCGAATGCACCGTGACGGGTGCTGTGAGCGAGCAGGCCGCCAAGACGGTGGCCAAGAGCGTGATCTGCTCGAGTCTGTTTAAGGCCGCGATGTTCGGCGCGGACGCCAACTGGGGTCGCGTGCTTTGCGCGATCGGTTACAGCGGTGCGGACGTGGACGTGACCAAAGTCAGCGTGCGTTTTGCCTCGCCCAAGGGGGAGATCACGGTGTGCGAAAACGGCGCGGGCGTGCCCTTTTCCGAGGAAAAGGCCAAGGAGATCCTGCTCCAGCGCGATATCAACGTGCTGGTGGGACTTGGCGACGGCGCATTCGGTGCCACGGCATACGGCTGTGACCTGACATACGACTACGTAAAGATCAACGGAGATTACAGAACATGATCGACGAGCATATTCATTTTTCCAACGCGCAAAGAGCCGAGGTGCTCACGCAGGCACTGCCCTATATCCGCCGTTACAACGGCGAGATCGTGGTGGTGAAGTACGGCGGCAACGCGATGATCAACGAGCACCTCAAGGAGCAGGTGATGGAGGATCTGGTGCTGCTCAATCTCATCGGCGTCAAGGTCGTGCTGGTGCACGGCGGCGGCCCCGAGATCAGCGATATGATGAAGAAGCTCGGCAAAGAGCCCGTATTCGTGGACGGCCTTCGCGTGACCGACAAGGAGACCGTGGACATCGTGCAGATGGTGCTCGCGGGCAAGGTCAACAAGACGCTGGTGAACCTGCTGGAAATGAAGGGCGGCATCGCAATGGGTCTGTCGGGCATGGACGCGCACCTCATCGAAGCGAAGATGAAGGACGAGCGTCTGGGCTATGTTGGCACGATCACGGGTGTGAATATCGACCCTGTGATCGACCTTTTGGAGAAAGGGTACATCCCCGTGATCTCCACGCTCGGCTGTGATGCCGAGGGAAACGCCTACAACATCAACGTCGTCACCGCCGCCGCGTTTATCGCGGGCGCGCTTGGCGCCGCGCGTCTGATTATGATGACCGATATTGCGGGAATCCTGCGCGACAAGGACGATCCGCGCACGCTGATTCCCGAAATCACGATCGCTGATGCCGAGCGTCTGCACGACGAGGGCGGGATCTCGGGCGGTATGATCCCGAAGGTGGATTGCTGTATTGAGGCACTGAACCGCGGCGTGAAGAACGTGATCATTATGGACGGCCGCGTGCCGCACTCGATCTTAATGGAGTTGCTCACCGACGAGGGCGCGGGCACACTGGTAAAGGGGAACTGATATGAGCGATCTGAAGCAACTGGATAAAGAATTTGTAGCGGGCACTTACGCACGTTTCCCTGTGGAGATCGTGCGCGGCGAGGGCTCGATGCTCTTCGATGAAACGGGCAAGTCCTACATTGATATGGGAACGGGCATTGCCGTGAACGCCTTTGGCGTGGCAGATGCCGAGTGGATCGCCGCCGTGACGGCACAACTCTCGAAGGTACAACACACCTCGAATCTGTACTACACCGAGCCATGCGCACGTCTGGCCCAGGCGTTATGTGCCAGAACGGGGCTCAAAAAGGTGTTTTTTGGCAACTCGGGCGCAGAGGCGAACGAGTGTGCCATCAAGGTGGCGCGTAAGTACGCCGCCGAGAAAAAGGGCGCGGAATACAGCACCGTGGTGACGCTGTGCAACAGTTTCCACGGGCGCACGCTGACCACACTGGCCGCCACGGGACAGGATCACTATCACGAGTTGTTCCAACCCCTGACCCCCGGCTTTGTGCACACCCCTGCAAACGATCTTGCCTCCCTGGAAGAAGTGGTGGCGCGTGAGAAGGTGGCGGGGATCCTTATAGAATGTGTACAGGGCGAGGGCGGCGTGATCGCACTGGACGCCGACTTTGTGCGCGGCGTGGCCGCGATCTGCGCGCGCGAGGACATCGTGTTTATGGTGGAAGTCGGAGGCCAAGCGGCCTT
>JAZSGQ010000006.1:0-5069 GCA_045532805.1 Eubacteriales bacterium | reverse complement strand
CTTAACCCCTGGGCGCCCGCCCGGCGCGGGCCGTCCGCTTTTGTTCTTATGACCGCGTGGTGTTCATATAATATTTTGGGGCTTGAAAACAGGAAAAATTTGTGTTATAATGAACAGCGTGATACCAACAGACGCAAGTCTGACTTGAACGAAAGGAGGTTTTAGCGGTGGATTTTCTCAAGAAGCTGTGGCCCATGCCTTTTTCGATTGAAAAGGGAAACGTGGCGTCCTTCGTTGTAAAGCTGATCATTTTTATCGTTGTCTGCGCGGTTATTGGCATTCTGATCGGTGTTCTCAGCGGGATCAAGATCGTAGGTCCGATCTTCTCCATTGTCGGCGCTCTTATTGAACTGTACAGCACGGTTGGTATCGTGCTTTGCATTCTCAAGTTTGTCGGCGTACTGAAGGACTGACAATCAAAAAAACGGCATACCTTGCGGTATGCCGTTTTTTCTATGCTGAATTACATCAGAACGTCCTCAAAGACAAGGTGTAATCCCAGTTCCTTTACACGTCGGCAGGCCTCGACGACTCGGTCGGGGCGGTAGTCCTCGGTGCGGTGTCCGTCAAAGCCGACGGACAATGCTACACCCGACTCGCGTACGATCTGCTGTTGCTCACGGCTCTCGAAAAACCTTTTCACGTATTCGTGCTCACGGTAATGGTGAATGCTGTCGTAAGAAACGTTCAGTTCCCAAAAAATGTTGTCCTTAGCCATTTGAGTGAAGTAAGTAAGCGGGTCGGCGCCGATGCGCTCGATGAACGCAAACAGATCCGTGTGCGCGACGCCCGTTACGGCACAACCGCACCGTTTGGCAAAGGCAAAGAGATCGCCGTTTGTGATCGTATTTTCATAGTCCAGGTGCTCGATCAGGCAATAGTCAAAGAAGGAGATATCCACGCCTTCAGGAAGTGCAGCGTGCGGCAAGTCACGCTGTGTGTTGACCTCAATGCCGCGCAGGATCGTGATTCGGTCTTTGTACTTTTCCTTGAGCAGATTGACGTGATCGAAATAACGTCGAAGGGTGCGCCCGTAATCCGCAAAATCACCGTTCATAGCCGCTTTGTAGACTTCGCGCTTGGCGTGTCCCACGCCGTGTGCGTGATCCGTGATGCCAAACATCTTAATGCCGCCCGCAATGGCCGCCTCGATGATCGTTTCGGGCTTGTCTTTGCCGCAAAACGAGTAATAGGTGTGTGAATGCAGATCCTGAATCATAATACGCCTCTTTTTTCAGTGCTTGCCGCTTTCTGCGTGCTGGCGGCGAGTCTTGCGCCAACGGAAGGGAGAACACTGATAGCGCTCTCTGAACTGATTGTGGAAGAAGCTGGTGTTTTCGTAGCCGACGGCAATGATGATGTCACCGATGGGCAGATCGGTCTCGTCCAGAAGGCGGATCGCCTCCTTGAAGCGCTCTTCTTGCAGGAGTCTGCTGAAGGTCATGCCGCACAGCTCGCGCACGCGCTTGGATAAGTAAGGAACACTCAAATTCAGTTTGGTTGCAAGTTCGCCAAGGGTTGCGGTGCGGAAATCCGTGCGCAGATAGTCCTCGATGCGGGATTGCAGGAGTTCTGCGTCCGAGCGGTGGCGCGCCGCCGTAATGGTGCATTCGGGCAGTTCGGAGAAGTAGCGCAGGATCAGCGCAACCGTGCTTTTGAGCGTATCGACGCTTGTAATGTCGTTACCCACCATCGCATAACTCAGATTTTCAAACAGATTCTCAAGGGGCGGCACGCCCTCGGTGGAGAACAGCATATACTCCGCCTCGCCGTTGGAGCGGATATTTTCGGCCATAAAAGAGGAAAGGGGAGAGGAGATGGGCAGTGCAGAGGCAAGAGAGTGGAAACACTCGGTTGCCAACATGATATTGATTGCAATATCGTTCTCGCCTGTTTTGCGCACACTGTGCTGTGCGTGGCGGTTCAGTAAAAGCACGTCACCCGCGTGCATTTTTACCTCGCGGTGCTTGATCACGTGTGTGACCTCACCATTGCAAACGTAGGTCATTTCCACATAGTTGTGGCCGTGGGCAGGGAAGTCGGCAAAGCGCGTATGACGGCGCAGAGCGATCTGCTCACCGTCCTGCATCAGTCGGTGGCTGTTGACGATAAATTCCTTGGCGAAGGCGGTATACAGGCGCTTGTTTACCTTGGAGTCACCCTCCAGGATCTTTCGCTCTTCTTCATTGATCTCCATCAATCGCGCCAGGATTTCCTTCTTCATATATGTACTCCTTTCAAGGCGGTTTGCCTTGTTTGACGTCATTTTGGCCTTTTCAGACATTATAGCACGTAGTGTCGAAAAATGCAATACATTTGTTAAAAAATGCCCTATTTTTGTGAAATAGTAGTTCTTATTATTTGAAATGGATTATGCTACAATGTAATTGAAAAGAAAAAATGGAGGTTGGCATAATGACAACTTGTTACGAATGGGCAAAAGCAAAATATGCTGCGTGCGGCGTAGATACCGAGGCCGCGATCGAGCAGCTGCAAAAGGTCGCGATTTCCATGCATTGCTGGCAGGGTGACGACGTTATGGGCTTTGACAGTAAAGAAGGACTTTCGGGTGGCATTCAGACGACGGGTAATTATCCCGGACGCGCTACCACGCCCGAGGAGTTGATGGCCGATATGGACAAGGCATTTTCCGTCATCGGCGGCAAGCATAAGATCAACGTTCACGCTTGCTATGCCATTTTTGAGAAGGATGAGTTTGTCGACCGTGACGCTCTTGCACCCCGTCATTTCGCGCGCTGGGTGGCATACGCCAAGGAGCGCGGTATGGGTCTTGACTTCAACCCCACGTTCTTCTCGCACCCCATGGCCGCAAGCGGCCTTACGCTTTCTTCGCCCGACGAGACAGTGCGCCGTTTTTGGGTGGAGCACGGCAAGGCGTGCGTGCGTATTGCAAGTTATTTTGCCAAAGAAACGGGCATTCCTTGCGTGATGAATATCTGGATCCCCGACGGTTATAAGGACGTACCCGCAGACCGTATGGGCCCGCGTGCGCGTTTCCGTCAGTCCCTGGACGAGATCCTTGCAGAGCCCTACGATAAGAACGAGGTGCTCATCTGCCTGGAATCCAAGGTGTTCGGCATCGGTGTGGAGTCCTATACCGTTGGCTCTGCCGAGTTTACGCTCAATTACGTCAACGAAAAGGGCCTTGTTCCGCTTATGGATAACGGCCACTATCACCCCACCGAGGTCGTTTCCGACAAGTTGTCCGCTATGCTTTTGTTCAACAAAAAGGTTGCGTTGCACGTGACGCGCGGCGTTCGTTGGGACAGTGATCACGTGGTGCGCCTGGACGACGAAACGCGTGAGATCGCCAAGGAACTGGTAGCCAGCGGCAGACTTCAGGATGTTGCCGTAGCACTCGACTATTTCGATGCCAGCATCAACCGCGTGGCCGCTTGGGTAATCGGTATGCGCAATATGCAACGTGCGCTTCTGTCCGCACTGCTCATGCCTCACGCAAACTGGAAGGCGTTGCAGGATGCAGGGAATTACACCGAGCTTTTGGTGCAGACCGAGGAGTTCAAATCTTTGCCCGAAGGCATCGTTTGGGAGGAATTCTGCCATCGCTGTGGCGTCCCCTCGGATCACACCTGGTTCTGCGAGATCAAAACATACGAGGACGAAGTCCTTTCCAAGAGATGATGTAAGAAGCAGACCCCAATAAAATGGGGTCTGCTTCTATAATTGTATATTTACATATTTTTTTGCGGAAATTACTTTACAAAACCGATTTTTTTTGGTATACTATATGTTGTGCTAAAAATCCATCACCCGTACAGGGTAAAAAGGAGCAAGAACTATGAGTCGTATGGTCGGAACTGTATCCCGTGGCGTTCGCGCGCCCATCATTCGCAGTGGCGACGATCTTGCCAAGATCGTGACCGAATCCGTTTTGGAGGCCGCCCGTGAGGAGGGCTATGGCATTCGTAACCGTGATATTATTGCTATGACCGAGGCCATCGTGGCACGTGCACAGGGCAACTATGCGACCATTGATGATATCGCAACCGACGTCCGCGCCAAGTTTGGCGGTGGCACGGTTGGCGTAATTTTTCCCATTTTGAGCCGCAACCGTTTCTCCTTGTGCCTTGAGGGTATGGCAAGAGGTGCTGACAAGATCGTGCTGATGCTGTCCTATCCTTCTGACGAGGTGGGCAATCACCTGATCAGCATCGATGCACTGGACGAAAAGGGAATCAATCCTTACAGTGACGTGCTGGATCTTGCACGCTATCGCGAGTTGTTCGGCTACGAGAAGCATCGTTTCACGGGTGTGGACTACGTGGAGTTCTACGAGAAGTTGATCCGTGACAACGGCGCCGATTGCGAGATCGTGTTTGCAAACGATCCCCGTGCGATCCTGAACTATACCAAGAACGTGCTCAACTGTGATATTCATACCAGAAAGCGCACCAAGAGAATTCTGCTTGCCGCAGGCGCGGAGCGCGTGTACGGCATGGACGAGATCCTGACCGCACCCGTAAACGGCAGTGGCTTTAACGAAAATTACGGTCTTTTGGGCTCCAACAAGGCAACCGAATCGCAGGTCAAACTCTTCCCGCGTGATTGCCAGGCGCTGGTAGAGGACATCCAGGCGCGCGTCCTGAAAGAGACGGGCAAGTTGGTTGAGGTCATGGTTTACGGCGACGGTGCGTTCAAGGATCCCGTGGGCAAGATCTGGGAACTGGCAGATCCCGTTGTTTCTCCCGCCTACACCGCAGGTCTTGAGGGCACGCCCAACGAGCTTAAACTCAAGTATCTTGCCGATAACGATTTTGCTTCGCTTTCAGGCGAGGAACTCAAATCCGCTATCAAGGAAAAGATCCTGCAAAAGGACGGCGACCTTGTGGGTCAGATGATCTCCGAGGGTACGACGCCCAGACAGTTGACCGACCTGATCGGTTCGCTTTGCGACCTGACCTCGGGTTCGGGCGACAAGGGAACGCCCATCGTGCACATTCAGGGTTATTTCGATAACTACACCGCAGAATAAAGCAAAACACAGCCGCACGTTCCCTGCGGCGGGGTGTGTTTATTGTTTTTTTTGT